>JANYKD010000295.1 GCA_025361735.1 Phycisphaerales bacterium | reverse complement strand
CAGCCGTCTCGGCTGTGTCCGAGCACTTTGACACAGGCGAGACGCCTGTGCTACTCCATGTGCCCGAAAAAATTGCCGCGCCGATCGCATTTCTTTCCTTCAACCGACCAAAAACTCTCTTGCATCCGGCGCGCTTTCCGCTCATTATTGGGGTGGCCGGTGCTTCGGCGCGGTTTTGCCGGCGGCCGCTGCCTTGGCAGCGGCACACATCTGTTTCGAGGAACGGTTCACATCGGTTGCGGGCGATTCCGCGTCGCTCCATTGCGAGAGTGTGACATTATGGGTGCAGGAATGAGCCAGGTCGGGGCTGCAGGGCAAGGTGCGGGATTTCCGCTGGGGTCACCGTCGCCAGACGGAACCACGGATCGGCCGCCGCGCCGGCGACTTCGGCTCTGGCTGGTTCGCCTGGCTTTGGTGATCCTGTCACCGGTCGTGCTTCTTGTCGCGGTCGAGGGTGTTTTGCGTTTGGCCGGCAGCGGATACGACACCAGTTTCTTCGTTGCCATGCCCGGCCGCAGTGCCGTCACCGGGAATGAGAAA
The DNA here is from genome assembly GCA_025361735.1 of Phycisphaerales bacterium. Classification (GTDB taxonomy): domain Bacteria; phylum Planctomycetota; class Phycisphaerae; order Tepidisphaerales; family Tepidisphaeraceae; genus JANYKD01. The sequence goes on along the minus strand of JANYKD010000295.1, from coordinate 24,300 downwards.
TTCGCCTGGCGCTTCACTCCGCCAAAAGGCGCTCCCGAGCCCTATCCATTTGTCATGCCCGCGGCCAAGGCGCCGGGCACGTGCCGCATTTTCATCCTGGGCGAGTCGGCGGCGTTGGGCGCGCCCGACCCTTCGTTCAGTTTCTCCCGCATCCTCAACGTGATGCTCCGCGAGCAGTATCCCCAGACCCGATTTGAGATCATCAACGCCGCCGTGATGGGCATCAACTCCCACGCCATTCTGCCCATTGCCCGGGAATGCGCGGGTTATCAGCCCGATCTGTTTGTCGTCTACATGGGCAACAACGAGGCTTGCGGGTTCTTCGGTCCGACCACTGTCTCGCCAGGCGCGAATCTGCCGAGCCTCTCGGTGATTCGAGCCGAGATCTGGGTCCGTTCCCTGCGGCTTGGCCAACTGTTCATGGGTCGCAGCGGACCCAAGGGTGCAGTCGACACCCAGGACCTCAAGGATTTCCTCGATCATCAGGCGGCGGCCGACGAGCCGCGTTCGGTCGCCGTGGCCGGCCGGTTTCGCGCAAATCTCGCTGACATACTCGATGTAGCCCAGGGCGCCGGTGCCAAGACCGTGTTGTGTACGGTGGCGGTGAACCTGAAGGATTGCCCGCCGTTCGGTTCTTTGCACCGGCCGGGCCTGTCGGCGGCTGACAAGTCCAGTTTCGATCGCTCACTTTCAGACGTTGCTGAGATGCAGTTGGCCGGGCGTCATGCCGATGCAGTGCAGAAGTCCCTGGAGGCGGAGAAGATCGACGACCGTTATGCCGAGTTGCATTTCCGATTGGCAACGAGCCTGCTCGCCTTGGGACAAACCGATGAGGCCAGGCGACATTATGTATTGGCTCGCGATCTCGACACAATCCAGTTCCGCACTGATTCGCGCCTGAACCAAGTCATTCGCGAGGTCGCCATGGCCCGCCAGGCACAGGGCGTTCAGCTTGTGGATGTCGAGCGGGCTTTTGAGCGGGAGCCATCCGTCGCCCAGGGCATCGTCGGCCAGGAATTGTTCCACGAGCACGTGCATCTGAACTTCGAGGGCAACTATGCACTGGCCCGGTCCGTGTTCTCAGCCGTTCAGGCTGCGCTGCCGGATTCAGTTCGTGCTGCCGGCGTGACCCCGGCTGTGGAACTGACGCGAGGTCGCTGTGCCGAGCTGCTGGCCCTGACGCCGTTGGCGCAGGTCCGCATGGCCGAGCCGATCGTGGCATTGAATTACAAACCGCCATTTCTCAATCAGTTTGATAACGCCCAGCGGAAGATCAAGGCGACCACGTGGCTCAATGATTTGCGCCGCCGCGCCAACTCGGCCGATCAAGACCAACTGAGGCGGATGTGTGAAGCGGCCGTGGCCAGGTCTCCGGATGACTGGCAACTGCATCAGAACTATGCGGACCTGCTCCTGGGGCAGGGGGATGCCGCCGGGGCCGCGGAGCACTTGCGCCAGGTGCTCAAGGTCGTGCCGCATCATCGTTCGGCGGAATATCTGCTCGGTCAGGTTCTGCTCCGGCAAGGCAAGGCTGACGAAGCGGTCGCTCATTACCGCAGCCTGGTCGCACGCCGGCCGGACTTTGCCGTCGCCTGGGGTGGCCTCGGCGATGCCCTGGCCGCCCAGTCCAAGTGGGATGAGGCGATCGAGCAGTATCGCCATGCACAGAAGCTGAATCCGGGTGATTCGGGCAATTCGCAGGCCATCATCAGGGCGTTGGTGGCGCAGGGCAAGATTGACGCGGCCGCCGAAGAGATGAAGTCGGCCCTGGCCGGTCAGCCGGGTTTACTGACATCGTCGCTCGCAGGACTGTACCTCGGCCAAGGCAAGGTGGACGAGGCAATTGCTCAGTACGTGGAGGCGATCAAAGTCTCGCCCACGGATGTGGCCTTACGCGTGGAATTCGCGACCGCGCTCTTGTCGGCCCGCAAGGCCGATCTGGCAATCGAACAATATCGCGAAGCCCTCCGTCTGGATGCCACGAGTGTTTCAGCTCTGTGCGGGCTGGGCTCGGCCCTGACCGTGTTGGGCAGGCCCGATGAGGCCGCCGGCTTGTTTCGTAAGTCATTGGAGATCCAACCGAATTTCGCGGCCTCCTACAATCTCGGCAACCTCGCGATGGGGCGGCGCGAGTTTGCCACGGCGGAGGATCATTACCGCCAGGCCGTGGCTCTCGATCCCAATCATGCGAGCGCTCAGCACAACCTCGGTACCGTTCTGCTGCTTCGTCAGAAACCCCAGGAGGCAGCAGAGCATCTGAGTGCGGCGGTCAAAGCCAATCCGGATCATGCGCCAGCCCACCAACTCCTTGGGGAGGCCCTGAAACAGCAGGGCAAGCCGGCCGAGGCGGTGAAGCACTTCCGGCGGTCGCTGGCACTGAAGAACCGCGATCCGGCCCTTCTCGGTTCGCTGGCGTGGATGCTGGCAACTTCGACGGATGACTCACTGCGCAACTCGGCCGAGGCGATACAGTTTGCCGAGGAAGCCAACGAAAAAACGCTCTACAAATCGCCGGCGATGCTCGATGCACTCGGGGCTGCATACGCCCAGGCTGAGCGTTTTGAGCAGGCGGCCCATGTCGCCACCGTCGCCGCGGAGGTAGCCCACGCCGACGGCAGAATCGCCCAGGCTCGTGCCATCGAGGCGCGTGCGGCGTTGTATCGGTCAAAGAAACCGTATCGGGAGTAGCGCGCGACCGCGGCGAGGTTGTGTGCGGCCGTCGCGTGTGTATGCTTTTTAAAATGGCCAGACGTGCGCGTTGCGCCAATTGCTATTCGTGCATCCCCGAGCAGTGTCCGCTGCAGCATCCCGCGGCCAGTGATGAGGGCGGCACGCTATCGCCCGGGGGCGATCTCCCACCGGTCGCCCTCGATCGCCCGCAGAACCAGCCAAGGCCCGGCCGGCAGCAGTCGGACGACCCAATGCAGCGGCGTCGTGCGGGTAATGAGACAGGTTCCTGAGGCCACACGGCTCACATTGCCACGGTCGCCGGAAACGGGGCCTTCGTAAGTGAGATATTCCGCGCGGTGGTCGGGGAGATGGTCGACGGGCGCCACGCCGTTGATCGGCCAGGCGTCGCTGCGCCAGGTGGCGAGTTTCGAGCCCGGCGTGGTCTCGAACATCAGGTCGAAGTGGGGATGCTCGATGCCCTCGTGTCGGAGGATGGCGTAGTGTAGCTCGGCCATGAATGTGGACGCTGCTCAGGCGACAAACACCGGCGGCGGAACGTAGGCGCTGCGCAGCGACCCCGACGGATCGGTGCTGCTCTTGAGATTGCACGGATGCGCATCCTCACCGAAGCCGAAATCACGTTCGTACTCGTTCGCAAGCCACTCCATATCCTCGTGTGAAATATCGGGCTTCCTTACGGAGTCGACGGCCTCCTTGATCTCGTGCTCGTTCAGCAGCGTGGCGGTGATGCTCGTCAGAGCGGGTTGCTGTAGCAACCATTTACAGGCAAACTGGTGCGTGGTCATGCCATACTTGGCGCACAATGGCCGGATCTTGTCCAGTTTTTTCAGGCCGAAGACTTTCCAGTTCTGGTCGCGGAACTTGCGATGGTCGTCCTTGCCGATGGTCGTGTCGATCTTGACTGTGTCCTTAAGGATCGAGCTGTTGTCGTGAACCCGGGCCAGCACGCCGGCCTTGTGGGCGTATGCGGTCTCGCAGAATTCCCGTCCCGGCGCCTGTTCGAAAAGATTGAACACGGTCTGCACGGCCTTGGCGCCGTGGTCCATGATCGCGCTGACGCCTTCTTCGCGCCAGCCGATGGCCGGCCCGAGCGAGGCGCCCCAGACACGGATCTTGCCCTCGCCCTTGACCTTCTCCAGTTCAGCGAACATGTCGTCCCGGAATTGCGGCAGCTTGATGTTGTGGGCCATGTACAGGTCGATGCAATCGACGCCGAGCCGCGTCAGCGATTTTTCGAGCGCGAGACGGAGAAACTGCGGCGAGAAGTCCTGCTGGCGCTCGCGATGGGAGCCGGGCTGGCCGGGATCGGAGTAAAAGTCGTAGCCGAACTTCCCGCCGATCTCGACGGAATCGCGGCGAATCGTCTTGAGGAATTTGGCAAATACGGTTTCCGCCCGGCCGTTGCCGTAGGCATCGCCGTTGTCGAAAAAACTCACGCCCAGGTCGTGGGCGTACTTCATCATGCGGACGCCTTGCTCGTCCGTATAGTGGCCCCACCAATCGACGCCGCAGAACCAGCAGCCGAGGGAAATGGCGGAAACCTCGAGATTTGTGTCGCCGAATTTTCGACGGAGCATGTTCGGGATTCCTGTGCTAGAGACCTTTCGATACCCCAGAGCATATAACCGCACTCGGGCGGGTTCCACTCCGGCTGCGAAAACCTATAATCCACGATCTCATGACAATCACTGTAAATGGACAGCCCCGCGACCTGCCGGATGGGACGAGTGTGTCTTCGCTGCTCGCGGAGATGAAGCTGACGCCCGACCGGGTGGCCGTGGAATTGAACCGGCGGTTGCTGAAAACCGAGCGGTACGATCAGCCGCTCCCGGCCAATGCCCAGGTGGAGATCGTGACGTTTGTGGGTGGCGGATGACCGTGGCTTTCCTTGCGTGCCGCGCTGCGGACGCTATATTCTGCGGCCTCGCTCGACAGCGAGCCGGCGCAACGGGCGTCGGCCGGGCGTAGTTTGGCAATCGTGAAAGGTTGTCACCACTGGCGGACGCTCGGCCGGACACCCACATCGGCATTCGTCCTCGTAAGAATACATCATGGCAAAACTGGACAAGAAGATCGTGTTCGTCGGCTATGGCGCCGTTGCACAATGCACCCTCCCCATCATCGAAGACCTTGTCGATGTTCCGCTGAAGAACATCACGGTCATGGATTTCGAGGATCGGCGCAAGGAACTGGCGCCTTGGATCAAAAAGGGCGTGAAGTTCGTCCGCCAGCGCGTCACCCGCGAGAACATGGGCACGTTGCTCGGCAAGTACCTCGCCGCCGGCGATCTGCTGATCGATCTGGCCTGGAACATCGACTGCTGTGAGATTCTGACCTGGTGCCATGAGAAGGGCGTGTTGTATGTGAACACCTCGGTGGAGGTGTGGGATCCGTACGAGGGCGCTGAGAACAAGCACCCGACCACACGCACGCTCTACTGGCGTCACATGAACCTGCGGCGGATGATCGCCAAGTGGCCGGCCGGTTCGCCAACTGCGGTGCTCGAGCATGGGGCGAACCCCGGCCTCATCTCGCACTTCACCAAGCAGGGACTGCTGGATATCGCCAAACAGGGCTTGAAGGACGGCAAGTACAAAGGGGCGCTGGCCAAGGAAATCGAAAAGCTGGCGGCCGGGAAGGTCTTCAACGAGCTGGCGTGGAAGCTGGGCGTGAAGGTCATTCACTGTTCCGAGCGCGACACTCAAATTTCCGATGTGCCCAAGGAAGTTGACGAGTTCGTCAATACCTGGAGCGTCGAGGGCTTCCGCGAAGAAGGCACGACGACATCCGAAATGGGCTGGGGAACTCACGAGAAGCAGCTCCCGGCATTTGCCTACACGCACAAGGAAGGCCCGAAGAACCAGATCTGCCTGGCGCGCATGGGAATCAACACCTTCGTGCGGTCGTGGGTGCCGGACTATGACATCGTCGGCATGGTCGTTCGCCACGGCGAGGCGTTTACGATCTCGGACCACCTGACCGTCTGGGATGGGAAGAAAGCGGTGTATCGGCCGACGATGCACTATGCGTATTGTTGTGCCGATGCGGGATTGCTGTCGCTGCACGAGCTGCGCGGCCGCAATTATGAGCTGCAGCCCAAGATCCGCATCATGAACGACGAGATAACCAAAGGCGCGGACATTCTTGGCGCGCTCTTAATGGGCCATGCGTATAATTCCTGGTGGATCGGCAGCGATCTGTCGATTGAGGAATCGCGCCGCCTGGTGCCGCACCAGAATGCGACGACGCTCCAAGTCGCGATCTCGGTCGTAGCGGCCGCCATGTGGATGATGGAGAACCCGACCAGCGGCGTGGTGGTGCCGGACGATCTGCCGCACGAGTTCGTTCTAAAGGTGTCCAAGCCGTACCTCGGCAAGTGGATCAGCAAGCCGTACGACTGGACGCCGCTCAAGCGTTACCAGAATGCGTTCGAAGGTTTCAACAAGCCGGACCTGGACTTGAAGGATCCTTGGCAGTTCAAGAATTTCCTGGTCGCGGACGGGCGCTGAGGCGAAGGAAAAAGGAAAAAGGTAAAAGGTAAAAGGGAAGAGTGAGTTCACGCTTTTTCTTTTACCTTTTTCCTTTTACCTTTATCCTTGTCCCCTCCGGTTTGCGTGTTTCGATTCAAAAGAACGTCCCAAGTGGAAGGTGGCCGACATGATCAGCCCAGCCAAGCTCAAGAAACTCGCGAAGGAACACGGCACCCCGCTGTTTGTCGTGGATCACGAGCAGTTGCGGCACAATTTCGGGCAGTTTCGCAAATACCTTCCGCGCGTGCAGCCCTATTTTGCGGTCAAGGCCAATTCGTTGCCGGAGATCGTACGCACGCTGTACAAGGCGGGATCGAGCTTCGACGTGGCGTCGATGCCGGAATTCGACATCGTCTACGAGAATATCAAGGACCTGCCGGCCAAAGAGCGGCAAGCCTACATCTGGGATAAGATCATCTACGCAAACCCGATCAAGTCCCAGGCGACACTGGAGCGGCTGGACGAGTACAAGCCGCTGGTCACGTACGACAACCTCGCGGAGATCGGGAAGATCCGCAAGCACGCTCCGCATGCCGGCCTGGCCCTGCGAATCAAGGTGTCCAACACCGGGGCAATGGTGGAGTTGTCGTCGAAGTTCGGCGCCGACCCGGGCGAGTCGGTGGTGCTGATCCAGGCGGCCCACGACGCGGGTTTGATCGTGGAGGGCCTGAGCTTCCATGTCGGCAGCCAGACCACGAATTTCGAGAACTACGTGCAGGCCATTCATCTGGCCCGCGGCATCTTCGACGAGGCCGCCAGCCGCGGCTTCAATCTCAAATTGCTCGATATCGGCGGCGGCTTCCCCGCCCGCTACGACGACGACGTGAAGCCGTTCCGCTCGCTGGCGTCAAAGCTCAATCGCGAACTCGACCGCCTGTTCCCCAACACGGAAATTCTCGCCGAGCCCGGCCGGTTCATGGTCGCGACGGCATGCACGCTGGTGGCGACGATCATCGGCAAGGCCGAACGCGGCGGCAAATTGTGCTACTACATCGACGATGGTGTGTACCACACTTTCTCGGGCATAATCTTTGATCACTGCAAGTATCCCGTTCGCGCCTTCAAGGCAGGCCCGACGCGCATCTGCTCCGTCTTCGGCCCGACCTGCGATGCCCTGGACACGATCGCGCTGGCCGAGGAATTGCCGGAGACGCTGGAATTGGGTGACTTGGTTTACAGCCCGAACATCGGCGCCTACTCGCACGCGTCGAGCACGTACTTCAATGGTTTCCCGCCCGCAACCGTCGTGCATATCGGGCAGTAGCCGGGCAGCGGGTAGGTGCCCACGGATGTGCCGGCAGTTGACGCGTCGTTGGTTCTCGCCGCTCCCGGCATTACCGCCCGCCTGCGGTCGAGACAACTTCCGCAGGCAGCGGGGCACGGGTTCGAACCAGGACCTTTGCCAGCACCATGAAAATGACGGCCGCAATCACGGCGAGGCCCGACTCGACGAAGAACATTCCCGAGGAGTTCCAGCGATCATGGGTCCAGCCGTCAACAACGGTCATATAGTAGATGGGCACGTTCGAGAGCGATGCCAGCGCGTTGTACTTGGTGGCGGCCGCCCCTTTGCCGATCGCCTCGAGTACGAATGCGGTGAAGGCGGCATACGTCAGCCCGCCCGTGAAGAGATAGACCGATGACCAGAACGTAAACATGGCCGAACTGCGCGGGAGCAGCGCCATCGCCACGGCGCCGGCGGCTTGGAAAATGCCGAACCAGACGTACGCCATCTTGCGGTCCATCCGATCGCAAATCCAGCCACCGACGATGCATCCAACGGCCGAAATGATCCCGCCCAGGACTCCCGTAATCAGGGCCACGGTATCCGCCGAGGCGTGCCATTCTTCGGCGATGGCGGAGAACGGTGCCGCACCTGCGCCGATGGGCAGGAAGCAGAGAATGAGGACGATTGCGCCCAGCGGATTGCGGATCAACTGCCACAGGTCCTTGAATGTCGCCGCCAGACCTGGCAGAAGGGCGCGTGGCGCCTGTGGCTTTTCGGGTATTGGCACGCCGAGGAGGGCGACGCAACACAACAGGCACAGGGCGCCGACGATGCAACTGGCCATCCACGGTGCGGCCAGTCGCCCGACCAGAAACAACCCGATCCCGCCGCCAATTCCCGCTCCACCCAGATTCCCCGCCTGGAACCAGCCACCAGCGCGCCCCTTCAGTTCTTCTGGCGTGCTGTACGCCATCAGGCTCTCGACCGACATGCCCAGGAAAGTTGTGCCCAGGCTCGTGAGAAAGACCACTGCCGAAAGCGCCACCAGTCCGCGCTCCGTGGCCGGGAAGAACCCCATGGCGGCTATGCCGATCGCGCAGGGAATGCCCGAAATGAGATACCACGCTTTCTGGCTCAGTGTCACGTCGATGACCGGAGCCCAGAAGAATTTCCAGGCATGCGGCAGGACACCCAATGCGGCCAGCGCTGTAATATCCACAACTGAAACATGGCACAGCCGAAGCTGGTAGGCGAGCGTGACGCTGACATATCCGGAGACTACCCCGAACGGGATGAACAGGACCATGAACACCCAGGGATGTGTGTGGCGGGGACTCATGGCCGGCATAATACAAGAATTTCGAGCCGGCACGAGAGCCAGAGAAGTGGCTCGTTGGAGGGCGCGATCATCATTCCGGGCAACGCATCTGGTTGGCCGAATTTGGTGTCACTGGCTTCACGCCCGTGGTGTCGGTACTCCGATACATTCTCCTTGCCTGGAATAATGGTTACGCTCTGTCGCTACGCACCGGTCGCTTCGTGGGTGGCCTCCAACTCCGGTCATGCGGTATGATCGGGGCATGATACGTCTATTCCCCATCCTTTCATCGGTGCTCGTCCTGGCGATGACCGCCGGGGGTTATGCGGCCGAGAAGTTGAATGTCCTTTTCATCGCCGCGGATGATCTGAAGCCGACGATCGGCTGTTATGGGGACGCAGCAGCCCGGACGCCGAACATCGTCCGTCTGGCGGCGCGGGGGATGGTGTTTGACCGGGCGTACTGCATGGAGGCGGTGTGCGCTCCCTCGCGTAATGCCGCACTGACGGGCTTGCGGCCGGAAGTTTTGCGAATCTATGACCTGGGAACGAACTTCCGCAGGAGCGTGCCGGACGTCGTGACATTGCCGCAGTGGTTCAAGCAGAGCGGCTGGAAGGCGGAGGGGGTCGGGAAGATCTATCACGTCGGGCATGGCAACCACGAGGATCCGGCCTCGTGGAGCGTGCCGCACTGGCAGGCCAAGACCGTCGACTATGCCCTGCCCGAGAACCGGGCCAAGGGGCTGACGCGCGAAGAAGCGCTGTTCGGGAATAACAGCGTGAAAGTGGCGGAACTTCCCAAAGGCGCGCCCTTCGAGTCGGCCGACGTGCCGGACGATACCTATGGCGATGGCAAGATCGCCACCGAGACGATTGCACGATTGCGTGCTGCCAAGGCAAATGCCGGCCAGCCGTTCTTCCTGGCCGTGGGGTTTCTAAAACCGCATCTTCCCTTCTGCGCGCCCAGGAAATACTGGGACATGTACGATCCCGCGAAACTACCCATGCCCGACCGCGATACGCCGCCGGATGGCGCCCCGAAATTCGCGCCCACCACATGGGGGGAATTGCGGGCGTACAGCGACATCCCCGATGTCGGCCCGGTGGACGCCGTCAAGGCGCGCAAGCTCATCCACGGTTACTACGCGGCCACCAGCTACATGGACGCGCAACTGGGTCGCGTGCTGGATGAACTGGATGCATTGGGCCTGACCGGGAAAACGGTGATCGTGCTCTGGGGTGACCACGGCTGGCACCTGGGCGATCATGGCATGTGGTCCAAGCATACCAACTACGAGCAGGCCACGCGGGCTCCGCTGATCTTCGCCGCCCCCGGGCGTAGAGGCGGGCAACACACGGCGTCGCTCGCCGAGTTCGTGGATCTCTACCCCACGCTTTGTGATCTCGCCGGCGCCGGCCGCCCGACTCACCTTCAGGGAAAGAGCCTGGTTCCCGTGCTGGACGATCCCAAGGCCAGCGTGCAGGATGCGGTGTTCCAGGTGTTCCCGCGCGGCTCCCGCGAAACCGGCCCGATGCTCGGCCAGGCGGTGCGCACCGCCCGGTGGCGGTATGTCGAGTGGCAAAAGACGGACGGCACTGCCGCCGCCCGGGAACTCTACGACATGCGCGACGATCCCGGCGAAACCGTGAACCTCGCCAATAAGCCGGAGCAGAAGGCCGCCGTCGAGGAGCTGTCGGCGATCGTAAAGGCGCGACTGAGTGAGCGTCCGCCAGAGGGCCTGAAGCTGACGGACCCCAGCAAGACTCTCGACGTGCAGGACCGTGCCGCCCTGTTTGAACGCAAGGACACCAACCACGATGGCAAGTTGACGCGCGAGGAATTCATGGCCAACCAGCCTGACCCGGAGCAGGCAGCCAAGCGGTGGGAGAAGTTCGATGTGAACAAGGACGGCGTGCTGTCGCGCGAGGAGTTCATCAATATGGGGGAGACAAAGAAGCCGTGAGGGGAAGTGCCGGCCCGTTGGGCCTCAGATGATTGGACCTTGATTTCTCCGTGGCCTTACGGCCACGGCCACCATAGGTGCCGGCCCGCTGGGCCTAGGAAATGCAGCGGCGAGTTTCCTTACCCAAGCACCTTCTTCGCAAAAGCCCGCGCCGTTTCCAGGGCTTCGCCCAGCTTGGACGGATCTTTGCCACCGGCCTGGGCCATTTGCGGACGTCCGCCGCCACCGCCGCCGGCGACCTTGGCGGTGTCGCGGATCCAGTCGCCGGCTTTGAGGCCCTTGGCGATCAGATCGTCGGAGACGGCCGAGACGAAGCTCACTTTCTCGTCGGCCACGGAGGCGATCATGATGGCGTAGCTGGGGGATTTCTTCTTGAGCGAGTCCATGGCGGCCAGAAGCTGCTCGCCGCTGGCGCCGGGGATCTCGCCGATGATCAGTTTGCCGTCGCCGGCGGCCGGGGCGTCATCCAGCAGTTTTCCGGCGGCGGCGACGGGATCGACCGCAGTCGCACCGGAGGCGAGCTTCTTCTTGAGCGTCTTGATCTCTTCCTGAAGAGCGGCCACGCGCTGGGGCACCATCTCGGGCGATGCGCTGAGCGTCTGGGAGATCGTCTTGAGCTGCTGGTCCATTCTCTGGACGTGTTCGACCGCCCCGCGGCCGGTGACGGCGGTCAGCCGGCGAATGCCTTTGGCGACGTTCTCCTCGCTGATGATCTTCATGAAGCCCGCCTGGCCGGTGTGCGCCAGGTGCGTGCCGCCGCAGAATTCGATGGAGTTATCGACGGCCACGTGCTGGCGTGGATCGTCGGTGCCGATGGCAATCACGCGGACGGGGTCGGGGTACTTCTCGCCGAACACAGCGCGGACGCCGGCCAGCTTCTTGGCATCGTTGAGCGGCATGATCGTGGCGCTAACGGGCAGGTCGCTGTAGATCTTCTCGTTGACGAGTTTTTCCACCTGGGCGATCTCACCCGCGTTCACTGGCTTGTCGTGGGAGAAGTCAAAGCGGAGTTTGTCTGGATCGACAAGCGAGCCCTTCTGGTCGACATGGTCGCCGAGAACCTTGCGCAGCGCCCAGTTGAGCAGGTGCGTGCTGGTGTGGTTGCGCATGGTGTCGAGGCGCGAGCCATCGACGGTGAGCGTGGCCGTCTGGCCCGGCTGGATGTGGCCATCGGCCACCGTGCCCCAGTGCAGAACATGATCGCCCTTGCGTTCGGTGGACGTCACTTCGAATTCGCCGGTCGGGGTGTTGATGGTGCCGACATCGCCAACCTGGCCGCCTTGTTCGGCGTAGAAGTTGGTCTTGTCGAGGAGCAGGGCGACGGATTCGTCCTGACCGAGTTGGCCGGTGGTGGCGACGCCCGCGCCCTGGATCCAGCCGACGACTGTGGCGTGCGTGGTCAGCGGACCATACTTCGGCGCATCGTCCGTCTTCTTGAACCCGCCGAGATCGACGGCCACTTCCAGGTGCTGTTTGCGGCCTTCACCCGACGTGCGGATGTGCTGGGCCCAGAGGTGTTCGTATTGCTCGCGGTCGACGATCAACCCGCGTTCCTGCGCCAGTTGGGTGGTCAGGTCGATGGGGAAGCCGAGCTGCTGGTGCAGATCGAAGGCGGCCTTGGCGTCGATGATCCGCGAGCCGGAGGCGGCCGATTTGGCGGCGTCCTCGAAGACCTTCAAGCCGCGTTCGACGGTGGCGAAGAAGCTGGCTTCTTCGTCCTTAATGATGGTTGCGACCTTCTCGGGATTGCGCCGCAACTCTGGGAACGCCTCGCCCATCTGCCCCGTGATCACGGGGACAAGCTTGAAGAGGAATGGCTCCTGGAACTTCATGATCTGGTAGCCGAAGCGGACGGCGCGGCGGATGACGCTGCGGAGCACGGCGTCGCGCTTCTTGTTGCCGGGTTTGGCGCCGTCGGTAATGGCGAACGTGGACATGCGCGCGTGATCCGCGATGACCCGGAATGCCGTGTCCATCTGCGAATCGAGCTTGCTGGTGTACTGTGCCTTGGCCAGGTCGCCGATGGCCAGCATGAGCGGCTTGAAGACGTCGGTGTCGTAGTTACTGCCGGCCTTCTGGATGACCGAGCAGATGCGCTCGAAGCCCATGCCCGTATCGACGTGCCTGGCCGGCAGGGGGGTCAGCCGGCCGTCAGTGCCGCGGTTGTACTGGATGAAGACCAGGTTCCAGATCTCCATGACGCGGGCGTCGCCGGCATTGACGAGGTTCTTGCCGGACTTGTCAGGCGTCAGGTCGATGTGGATTTCCGAGCAAGGCCCGCACGGCCCCGTTTCGCCCATTTCCCAGAAGTTGTCCTTCTTCCGGCCGAGGTGAATGAAGTCGGGGTTGATGTCCGTGACACTCGCCCAGAGATCAGCGGCTTCGCGGTCCGCGTCGAGACCCTCGGCCGGGTCGCCCATGAAGACGGTGGCGTGCAGACGCGACTTGTCCAGCCCCCACTTGTTGGTCAGCAGATCCCACGCCCAGGCGATGGCTTCCTTCTTGAAATAGTCACCGAAGGACCAGTTGCCGAGCATTTCGAAGAACGTGTGGTGGTAGGTATCTTTGCCGACATCGTCGAGATCGTTGTGTTTGCCGCCGGCGCGGATGCACTTCTGAGTGTTGGCCGCGCGGTGGTAGTCGCGTTTTTCCGTGCCCAGGAAGATGGGCTTGAACTGGTTCATTCCCGCGTTGGCGAAGAGGAGAGTGGGGTCATCCAGCGGGACGACGGGCGACGATGGCACAAAGGTGTGGCCGTGCTGCTTGACAAAGAAGTCGACGAACTGCTGCCGGATTTCCTGACTGGTCATGTTTCTTTCCTCTAAGGTGGGGGGATTATCCCGAAGAACGAGGGAGGATCAAGCACCGATCAGGAATGATTGTTGCGGGACCTGAGGCTTTCGTCAGTGGCGATGATTCCGTAGAATACCGGTTGGCGCGCAGCTGTCGCCGATTAAGGAACTGTTGAATGTCGTTTGCCCCGATCCCCGAGATATTGGATGAGCTTAAGGCCGGCCGCATGATCGTTCTCATGGACGACGAAGATCGCGAGAACGAAGGCGATCTGGTTTGCCCGGCCGAGATGATGACGCCGGAGAAAATGAATTTCATTCTGACGTATGGCCGGGGGACTGTGTGTCTGGCGCTGACCAATGATCTGTGTGACAAGCTGAATCTGCACCCCCAGACCGATTCAAACACGGCGAGGCTGGGCACGGCGTTTACGGTGACAATTGACGCCCACCCGCGTTTTGGAGTCACGACGGGCGTTTCCGCCAGCGACCGCTCGGCGACGGTTCGCGCGGCCGCCGCGGATGACGCCATGCCCACGGATTTCCTCCGGCCCGGGCACATGAATCCGCTGCGCGCCCGCGATGGCGGGGTGCTGGTGCGTGCGGGACAGACGGAAGGGTCGGTGGACCTGGCGCGTCTGGCGGGCCTGAAACCCGCGGCCGTCATTTGCGAGGTCCTTCGTCCCGAAGACGGCGAGGCCATGCGCCGCCTGGAGCTCGACGCGTTCTGCACCCGGCACCAACTGAAGATGTGTACAATCGCTGACCTCATTAACTACCGTCTGCGCCGCGAGCAGTTTGTGCAGCGGATCGAGGCGGTCAACCTGCCCACGCGCTGGGGCACGTTTCGGCTGTTCGCCTACCAGTCGGTTGTCGATCCAGAGCCGCACCTGGCGTTGTGCATGGGCGGCATCGGCGAGGTTCGCGAAGACGGCACGATTGCCGAACATGACGAATCCGTGCTGGTGCGAGTGCATTCCGAATGCCTCACCGGTGATGTCTTCGGGTCAACCCGGTGCGACTGCGGCCTGCAGCTCGATGCGGCCATGAAAGCCATCGCCAAGGCCGGCAAGGGCGTTCTCCTCTATCTTCGCCAGGAGGGGCGTGGCATCGGCCTGAAGAATAAACTGCACGCCTATGCGCTTCAGGAAAAGGGATTCGACACCGTCGAGGCCAACTTGAAACTCGGCTTTCCGGCCGACAAGCGCGACTACGGCATCGGTTCGCAGATACTGCGCCACCTCGGCCTTAAGAAGATACAGTTGATGACCAACAATCCCAAGAAGATTTATGGCCTGGATGGCTATGGGCTGACGATCGCCGATCAGATATCGCTCAAGATCGAGCCGGGTCCGGACAACAAGGTCTACCTCGAAACCAAGAAGAAGAAGATGGGGCACCTGCTGTAGGTTACTTCACCAGTTGGGACAACTTGAAGATCGGCAGGATGATCGACATCGCGATGAAACCGACGACCGAGCCCATGGCCACGATCATCAGCGGTTCGATCATGGCCGTCACGCCCTTGATGGTGGCGCGCAGTTCGCGCGCGTAGTATTCCGACACCTCATCGAGCACCTCGCCGAGTTTGCCCGACTCTTCCCCGGCCCCGATCATCTGCACCACGGCCCGCGGAAGCAGGGGGCTCTTCTGCAGGGGCGCCGAGATCTTCTTGCCCTGCTTCACCGACGTGTACACGGCACGCCACATCCGTCGATAGAGCGCGTTGCCCGAGATCTCGGCCGTGATCGCCAGCGTGTCGAGCATCGGCACGCCCGCGTTGATGAGCTGTCCCATCGTGTGCAGCGAGCGATTGATGTAGAGCGCCCGGAACATCTTCTTGAACAGCGGGATCGTGAGCTTCATCTTGTCGAACCAGATTCGGCCCCAGGTCGTCTGGAGCATCATGAAGCCGCCCCAGCCGCCGGCCGCGACCGCCACAATCAACACGTACCAGTAGTTGACCATGAAGCTGGACAGCGCCAGCAACATGCGGGTTGGCGCCGGCAGGGCGGCTTCCTTACCCGCGAAGATGACCATGAAACGCGGGAGCACGAAAGTCAGCAGGAACACGGTGGTGAAGACCGCCATGCCGCCGATGATGCCGGGGTAGATCATGGCCCCGACGACCTGCGAGCGGGTTTCGATCTGTTGGGCGAGGTAGACGGCGATGCGGTCGAGCATGCGCGAAAATCCGCCTGACAACTCCGACGCCTTCACCATGTTGACGTAGAGCGGCGAGAACACCTTCGGAAAGCGCAGCAAGGCTTCGGAGAACTGCTTGCCCGCCTCGAGGTCCTTCTTGACCAGGATGAGCATCTCCTTGAACTTCGGGTTGGGCGTCTGCTCGGAAATGCCATCGACGGCCGCCCGGATGGAAATGCCGGCGCGGATCATCACGGCAAGCTGCGACGTGAAGTTATGCACGTCCTTCATGCCCGGGCCGAAGCTGATGCTCATCTGGGACAGACTCTTGCGCTTGTTCTGGCCGTCCATCGGCACGAGCGCCATGATGTAGCCCCCGCCGCTGCGGAGTTGCTGCGACGCGGCCGCCAGGCTGGGGGCGTTGAGCACGCCCTGGCGGACGGCTCCCTCGGCTCCCTTGACTTCGAACTTATAGGTCGGCATGGCTATCCCTTCTCATCTGGCTTGGGCGCGTGCGGCTCATGCGGCCAACTGACGGTCAAGTTTCTCCGGATGCTGGGCCATGGCAACGGCATCCTCACGACTGATGAATCCGTTCATGAACAACTGACGGATCGAGGTATCGAGCGTCATCATGCCCAGGGCCTTGTTGGTCTCGATGGCATTGGGGATTTCGAAAATGCGGTTCTCGCGGATGCAGTTGCGCACGGCCGGTGTGCAGAGCATGATCTCCAGCGCCGGCACCATGCCCGGCTGGTCGGCGCGGCGGAAGAGCATCTGCGAAATGACGGCCTGGAGCGTGTTGGCCAGCATCGAGCGGACCTGGTTCTGCTGGTCGGCCGGGTAGATGTCGATGATGCGCTCGATGGTCTGCGGGGCGCTGTTGGTGTGCAGCGTGCTGAGCACGAGATGCCCGGTCTCGGCGGCCGTCATCGCGGCGCTGGTGGTCTCCAGGTCGCGCATTTCACCGACGAGGATGGTGTCCGGATCCTGTCGCAATGCATGCCGCAGGCCGGAGGCGAAATTGGGGACGTCGGAACCCACCTCGCGCTGTTCGATCGTGCATTTGTGCGATACGAACATGTATTCGATGGGGTCTTCGAGCGTGATGATATGTCCCTGCTCGCGTTTGTTGATTGAGTCGACCATGGAGGCAAGCGTGGTGCTCTTCCCGGAGCCGGTGACGCCGGTCACCAGCACCAGCCCGCGCGGCAGGTAGGTGAGCTTCTGCACGATTTCCGGCAGGTGCAGATCCTCGATGTTGGGGATCTTGTCGTTGATGGTGCGGAAGGCGATGGCGATCGTGTTGCGCTGGTAGTGCGCATTCACGCGAAAGCGGCCGAGGCCGGCGATCTCGTACGAGAAGTCGATGTCGCGGTGTTCCTCAAAGTCGGCGATGCGCTTATCGGTTACCATTTCCTTGAGCAGCCGCATGGCGCCCTCGGGCGTGACGATGGGAAAATCCGAAGGCTTGAGGATGGTGTGGATGCGGAACATCGGCGGCATGCCCACGTTGATGTGGACGTCGGATGCCTTCATGCCGACCGCGTTGCGAAGCATATCGTTGAGAATACTCATATGTTGCTCTCCACTCAGTTCACGTTCTCCGTGACCCTGAGAATCTCGTCGACCGTGGTGATGCCCTTGAGGACCTTTTCAAAGCCGTCCTGGCGAAGGCAGGTCAGCCCTCGTTCGCGGCAGATCTTGCGGAGTTGCGAAACGTCGGGATTGCTGGTGACCATATCGCGGAGCTGGTCGTCCATCACCAGCATCTCGTGGATGCCCGCGCGGCCGGAATAACCGGTGCGGCGGCAGCGGTCGCAGCCGGCACCCTTGAAGAACTCGTGATGTTCGTATCCCTGCATCTTCAAAAACTCGCGCATCTCGTCCGTCGGGGTATAGTTGGTCTTGCAGTGCTTGCAGATGCGGCGGACCAGGCGCTGGGCCAGAATGGCGTTAACCGCGGAGGAAATCAGGTACGGTTCGACGCCGATGTTGATCAGTCGCGTGATCGATGATGGCGCATCGTTGGTGTGCAGCGTGCTCAGCACCAGGTGACCCGTGAGCGCGGCCTGCACGGCGATGCGAGCAGTCTCCGGATCGCGGATTTCGCCGAGCATGACCACGTCCGGGTCCTGTCGCAGCAGCGAACGCAGAGCGGCGGAAAAGCTCATGCCTATTTTCTCGTGGACCTGCGTCTGATTGGCCTGCGCCAGGTGATACTCGATCGGATCCTCGACCGTGGAGATGTTCAGTTTGTTGCCGTCGAGACAGCGGAGCGAGGAGTAGAGCGTCGTCGTTTTTCCCGAGCCGGTCGGCCCGGTCACCAGCAGGATGCCGTGTGGCTGGTCGATCTGGTTCTTCCAAATGGTCAGGTGGTTGTCCGAGAAGCCAAGATCATCGAGCTCCACGTTTATTGAACGATTGTCGAGGATGCGCATGACCACCTTCTCGCCGTTGGCGGTCGGGAGCGTGCTCATGCGCAAGTCGATCTTCCGGCCGTGCATGATCGCCCGAATGCGGCCGTCCTGCGGCAGTCGGCGTTCGGCGATGTCGAGATTGGCCATGATCTTCAGGCGTGCCACGATCGACGGATGCATCGCGTGCGGCGGGCTCAGGGCCTCAAAGAGCACGCCGTCGATGCGGAAGCGGATCTTCAGGGCCTTTTCCTTGGGCTCGATATGGATGTCCGATGCGCCCTGCGTGACGGCATGGTGGATCAGGTAATTGACGAACTTGATGACCGGAGCTTCCTGGCCGGATTTCTCAAGGTCGGCGACATCGTCCTTGGTCTCCTTGACGACCTGCAGGTCTTCCTCGCCCATCTCCTTGAGGATGTCGTCGATGTGGACGTCGCTAGTGCCATTGGTGATCTGTTCGACGACCCGGTTGATGTCAGCCTGGGTGACGGCCACCATCCGGCAGTCCTGGCGGACCCTGCGCCTGACTTCGTCAAAAAGGAATACGTTGGTCGGGTCGGTCACCCCCACGATGAGAACCTTGTCCTCAAAGCGGATCGGCAGGACCCCGTTTCTACGGATGAACTCGACATCGAGAACGCCAAAGGCGTTGAGGTCCACCGCGGATTTTTCCGGGGATTCGAACGCGAGGTTCAACGTCTCGGCCAGCGCCGAGAGGATCTGGGCCTCGCTGGCGGCGTTCATGGTGAGCAGAATCTGAGCCAGGCTTTTGCCCGGTGTCTGCGCCTGCACCGCGCGAGCCTGCGCGAGCTGTTCTTCATTGATCTGCCCACGCTCGAGCAGGAGATCCTGGACACTGCGGCGGGCGCGCGCAGCGGTCGGGGTCCAGATCTCCTGGGTCTGGAGGTCCATGGATCCCGCGTCTTCCGGGCCATCAATTTCGATGACCGCCTTGGTTGCGCTCGCTCGTTTGCCGAACATGCTCATCCCTTCCGCGTGACATCACTCGGGTTGCTGCATCGACAGTTTGAATCGGTACTCTCCCTTGCGCACGACCACGAACGTCCGGTCGATCTTCTCGATCGTGAATCCGCTGGCGATCTGGCCCTGCGTGTACGCTCGGCCGCCGATCATGCAGGTGCCGCGGTCGTCTGAGTAGAGGATCGATTGCAGTTGGAGTTTCGAGGCCGCGGTGCGGATCTCCTGCTTCTCCTTCTCAATCGCCGCCCGTCGTGCAATTTCGCCCGGGTCGTCCGCCGGCTTGACGGCCTTCGGCTTCTGAGCCTCGAACGGGTTGGTCTTGAGTTCTTCGAGCTTGACCTGGGTCATCGACGGATACTGAAGGAAGCCCTGCACCACCTTCTCGGTGTTGCGCAGCATGTCCTTCATCTGGGTCATGTTCTTATCGCCGTCGGCGAGAAACTCCTTGACGATCTGTTCCGACTCGGGGCTGGCTTGGGCCGCCGCCGGGCCGGACTTCATATGCATGAAGTAGATACCGCCGCCGCCGACCAGCACGATCATCACGAGAAGCAGCAACGCTGATTTCTGTGGAGCGTTCTCGGCGGGAGCTTCGAATCCGGTTTCAACGCCTTCCTCGCCGGTTGGCACAGTGTCGGCGCCGTTCTCGTCGAGGTTTTCGTTCTCAGCCTTGTCCTGGAAGTCCTTCATGGTCTACTCCTGAGTTTCAGTGGCTCTGACATACACCGGTTTAGGGAACGGCGACCGACGATCGCGCCGAACCGTCCGACTCGAAGTAGATCGAGAGGGTCATGTTCGCCGTCATCTGACCCTCCTGGTTGGAGATCTTCTCGAGCTTCATTTGCGTGACGCGGGTAATGCGCGACAGCTTCTCCAGATCGAGCAGAAAGGCGTAGAAGCCGCGGAAATCGCCGGAAAGGCCGACTTGCACCGGCTGCTCGGAATAGCCGGCGAGCCGTTCGCTCTTCAGCGTCTTGATGGTCTTGGTGGTCAGGTTGTTGCGCTGCGCCATCTGCCAGACTTCGCGCAGAACCGTGTCGATCTCCTTCTCCTGCGGCAGCTTGCTCTCAAAGAACTTGATCGCCTTCTGCAAATCCTCGATCTTCCGCTCGAGATCGGAGATGCCGATCGTCGCGCTGCGGAGGTCGGCGAGCGATTTCTGCCTTCCCTCTATTTCCGCCTGCCTGGCCAGCCGCTTCTCCGTGGCGGGCTTGAAGACGAAATAGTACCCGCATCCCAGCAGGCCGATCATCAGTGATACAAACAGCATCATGCCGATCTTCATATTACATCTCCTGCTCTGTCTCTATTTCTCCACCGACACATCGGCCACGCGTGCGGCCGTTGCCGCGGGCGTGAGCTGCTGCGCGTCGGCGTTCGGACTCAGGGTCATCTCCATCTCGAATTTGCGCATCGGCTGCTTGTCCAGCAGATACTGCTCCGTGATGTTCAGGTTCACGTCCTTGAGCAACTTCGACTGCGAGAGCTTTTTCAGGTACTGCGCCACCTGCCCGTCATCC
This sequence comes from Phycisphaerales bacterium, assembly GCA_025361735.1. Lineage (GTDB taxonomy): Bacteria > Planctomycetota > Phycisphaerae > Tepidisphaerales > Tepidisphaeraceae > JANYKD01. The sequence goes on along the minus strand of JANYKD010000295.1, from coordinate 3,712 downwards.
ATGGCAATGCCGACAATCTTGAGGTTGACGTCGTATTTCTTTGGCTCGGCCAGCGTGGCTACTGTGTCCTTGGCGCCGACCTTGGCGGCCTTCTTCAGCTCAAACGCCGTCTTTGCCGCTTCGGGGGTGGCCGCCGGGGCCGCCACTTTGGAGTCCAGCGTCACGTCCAGCAGCGACACGCCGGCGGGGAGCGTGTTGGTGAACTCGGCCAGCAGAAAGCTCCGCGGCACGCGCTCGAGCAGCGACGCGGTGATGTCCGCCTGATGGGCCATGCGCCTCTGTTTGTTCTGCATCTCCCGGACTTGCTGGATGCGCCGGGCCTCGTTGACATACTGCTGGCCAACCTGAGAGTATTGGCGCTCGACGCGGCGCGTCGCCTGTTCGGACAGCCAGAAAGCCGATCCCAGCCCGCCCATCACGCAAAGGAAAAGCAGGCCGCAGATGATGCTGGCCCGGCGCTGTGACTTCTTTGCAAGGTAGTCTTCGGGGAGGAAACTGAGTTGATTGTCTTGTGCCATGGTGTTTTCCTTCCGTTCACGCGGCCGCCGAAAAATCCTGGGCGGCGTTCGATGCCAGCGGGCCCATGCTGAGTCCGATCGCGACCGCCCAGTTGGGCTGGGGCTGGCGGCGGTCAATGCCGCTTTCCGGGGCGATGTCGCTGATGCGCCCCATCCGCACGAGCGGATCGCCGACCTGGGCCGCTATCCCGATCTCCTGCGCGATCTGCTGGCATGTCCAGCGCTGCTTGGCTTCGCCGCCGACAAAGATCAGCCGCCCGACGGGCTTGTTCGGAAACGACGCCTCGTAATAACGCCGGCAGAAGTCGATTTCCTCGACAAGCCGGCGGAGCGGTTCGAGCATCGCCTGTTCAATCAGTTCAATCTGGTGTGCCGGGCGTGCGGCGGTCTGCGGTTGCGTCGGCGTCGACGTTCGGCTGTCGCCCGCTCCCATCCCGGTGTCTGATGTGGAGAAGTTCTCTTCCGGCGAGACATCCTGTTTCTTCTGCATTTCGTTGGCCACGGGCTGGTTCGCCGCGAGTTGCCAGCGCGCCTGACGGGCCTCGTCGATGGTGATCTTCAGCGTCGTGGCAACGGCGCGCGAGAGATGATCGCCGCCGATCGGGATCGATCGGGCAAAGAGAATGTGCGAGCCGCAGGCGATCACCGCCCGGGTGCTTGAGAAACCGATGTCAATGAAGAAGTTGGTGGTTTCGGCATCGGCCTTACGCCGATAGACGTGCCCAAAACAATCCACGATTGCCCGGGGTTCGACGTTCATGCCGATCACGTCGAGTTTCGCCTTGGCAGCCATGTTCAGATAGCTCGAGACCACATCACGACCCGCGGCCATGACGATGACTTCCTGTTTGGGCTCCTGGTCCTGGAATATCTCGCCGGCAACGTGGTAGCGTAACACGGCGTTGCCCGGATCGATTGGCAGTTTGCCGCGGACTTCCCAGGGGATGGACTTCTTAAGTGTCTCATCGTCGGTCTTGGGAAGACGCAGGTGCTGGATAAACATTGAAGCCGCCGGCAGGGCGATGATCGTGTCGCGACCGATGAACCCGCCCTGGACAACGAGTTCACGCACGGCCTGGGCCAGGAAAGCCATTCTCGCGGGCATGTCATGGCGCACATGCGTCGGGACGTCGACGCTGGCCGCGGCGATCAGTTTCCAGTCGCTGTCGGCGTACGCGACCTGGGCGAGTTTGACGGTGTCGGAACCGAAGTCGACGCCAATGGGCCTGGCCTTGGGTCCGAGACATTTCTTCAAGAACGACAACATAGTCTCACGCTCCGCTCCAATGCCCTCTCACTGTTGGACGTACGATATGCCGGGCGTGTGGGCAAATTGGGTAAGCCTCACAAGACGCGGGAGCCCGGCAGGATCGGCGCGCCGCAACACTTCTTCCTTTGGTATCGTCGGAGTGGGGCGGACGGTTTAGGTGGAGTGATGCAGAAGCGAACTTGCGGGTGACCAATAATCCCAATCCTTTACGGATTGATGTCACCACAACAGTTGATGTGCTCGTCTGGTAACGGATCAGCCGATGAATTCCCCTGAGACCGCGTCGGCGACGTTCAATCCGGATTCGGTGAGGCGGACGCCGTGCGCGTGTTGCTCAATCAGGCCAAGCCCGGCCAATCGTGGCAGCAGGTCCGCGAATTCATGGCGGGCATCCACGCCCGTCAGATGGTGGAAGCTGTCAAAGTCGATTCCCCGTGTCAGACGCAGTTGCAGCATCGCCAATTCGCCGATGCGTTGCCTGGCCGTGAGACACTCCACATCGGCGGCCGGTGGTTCGTCGCGTTCGACGCCCGCTTCCCATGCCCGCAGATCGGACCGGTTCTTCCAGCGCCATCCCTGCACATGCGAAGCGGCCGCCGGTCCCAGTCCGATATAGCTGCCGCCGTTCCAGTACATCAGGTTCTGCCGGCATTCGGCGCCGGGTCGGGCGTAGTTGCTGATTTCGTACGCGGGCAACCCCGCCGCCGCCAGCCTGCGGCGCGTGTGGTGGAGCATTGCCAGTTCAAGCGATTCCTCCGCTGCCACAATCTGCCCCGACCGCTGTCGCGCAGTGATGGGTGTGTTGGGCTCATACGTCAGCCCATAGCACGAGAGGTGTTCCGTCTCCAGCGCCAATGCTGCGTCCAGGGACTTTTCCCAGGACGCCATGGTCTGTCCGGGTATTGCGTAGATCAGGTCCACGTTCAACCGTTCGAATCCTGCGTCGCGAGCGGACTTGATGCTGCTGCGCACGTCATCCGGATGGTGATGGCGTTCGAGCATTGCAAGTTCCCGCTCGTCGAACGACTGTGCTCCAAAGCTCAGCCGGTTGACCCCCGATTCGTGGAGCATCCTGCAGTAGGCCACGTCCACGGTGGCCGGGTTGCACTCGATGGTCCATTCCGTGACGGCCGAGAGATCAAATACGTTTCGCAGTCCGTGCAGCAGCCGTCGCATCGCGTCGACCGGAAGCAGACTTGGTGTTCCACCGCCAAAGAAGACGGACTCCGGTCTGACCACCGGCCCGCGCGATCCCTGGGCCCAGCCCTGGGCCTCGCGCAGGACCAGGTCGACGAACCTTTCCATCCGTTCCGGCGTTTGTCGCGGCAGGCTGTAGAAGTCGCAGTAGTGGCACTTGTGAAAGCAGAACGGAACGTGCAGATAGAGGCCAGCTACGACGATTTCCGGCAGCCCGCGACGCTGCCAGTTGACGAGGTCCGTTTGGGGTTGTCCTGCGACGGAGAGTTGCACGAAAACATCATAGCACGGTTGCACCCGATGGCGCGCAACTCTTGACAAGCCCGAATCCTCGCGTCAAACTTCCGCCCCCTGTGTGCTAGACACGGATGATCCGGGCAGAACTTCAAGGGATTTACCTTATCCGCCGATACAACCGGCAGACTTTGCCTAGACTGTGAGCAGATGCCCATGGCTAAACAGACCGGGAAGAAACTTGTCATCGTCGAGTCGCCCGCCAAGGCCAAGACTATTAATAAGTACCTTGGCACTGACTATGTGGTCCGGGCTTCGATGGGGCATGTGCGCGATCTCCCGTCCAAGGGCATGGGCGTCGATCTGGTCACCTTCGAGCCGCATTACGAGATTCTCAAGTCACGCGACAAGGTCATGAAGGAACTCCGCTCGCTGGCAAAAACCAGCTCGGAAATCTGGCTGGCAACCGACTTGGACCGTGAAGGGGAGGCCA
>JANYKD010000283.1 GCA_025361735.1 Phycisphaerales bacterium | reverse complement strand
TGGTCGGCCGGCCTTCACGCTTCATGAAACCGCCGGGGAACTTGCCCGCGGCCGCGCGGCGCTCGCGGTAATCGACCTGGAGGGGGAAGAAGTCGATGCCTTCGCGGGGCTTGGCCCGCACGACTGCGCCGAAACAGACGGTGTCGGCGTACTGAACAGAGACGGAGCCGTCGGCGAGCTTGGCGTACGATCCGGTGCCGATGACGAGCTTGCGCCCGCCGATCTCCCGTTCAACCTGGATTTTCTGCATGGAGAATGTCCTTTGTGGCCCCCGCGGAGGAGAGAGTTCTCCTCCAAAATTGTTTATGCCACAGATGGACAAATTCAGGCACGCTCAGGAAGTCCGTAGTCAGTGGTCCGTGGTCAGTAGCATCGGATAACGCCAGCGATTGGCTGTCTTCAAAGCTACGGACCACTGACTACGGACTACGGACTAACATGCCAGAATTTGTGCATCTGTGGCGCCCTGCATTGCCGGCCGCCAGGGCCGCCGGAGGCCTGTGGGCGGGACTGGTGTACGGCCAGGGATCACGTCATGGCCGCCTTGGCGAAGGCGGCTCGAACCAACATAACTAAAGCGGAATCCGTTACTTACGGAGACCGAGCCGAGCGATTACCTGCTGATAGCGAGTGCGATCCTGACGGGTCAGATACTTCAGGAGCTGGTTACGGCGGCTGACGAGCTTGAGCAGGCCGCGCCGCGACGAGTGGTCCTTCTTGTGCGCTTCAAAGTGCGAGCGCAATTCATTGATTCGCGTGGTCAGGATGGCGATTTGGACTTCGGGTGAACCCGTGTCTTTTTCGTGGATCTGGAAATCTTTGACAATCTTGTTCTTGCTTTCAGCCGCAATCATGGTTTTACTCCTGGACACCTGGCGGCCAGTATTCTGCCGGCCAGCCGGTCATTACAGGTCCCGTGTCGCGCACGCGACGATTTCGGGAAGACTTCGCAGGTTACCGGCAGGGGGTTGGGAAAGCAAGGCCGAGCAAGCGGCGAGTTTGTGTTCCGTGGACTATCCGCCGGCGTTCGCTACACTCCCCGGCTCGCGTAATCCTATGTTGCTTGCCCATTCCAACGCCGGCATCGCTTTCTCGCTGGCCGCGGCGGTGTTCTGGGGTATTTCGCCGGTGTTCATGGCCAGCGTTGGTCGCCGGATCGGCTCTTACCATACGAATCTCCTGCGTCTGCTGATCGCCACACTGGTGCTGGTGGCGGTGGTTTTGCCGGTTTATCTGTTGCTGCATGGTCCGGCCGGTCTGCCGACCCGACTGCAATTGGCATGGATCATGGCGTCCGGAATCGGCGGTATGGTCGTTGGCGACGTGTTCTTCTATGAAGCCCTGGTCATCGCCGGCGCGCGGCGGGCGATCAAGATCAATACGCTGGCTCCGGTGTTCGCGATCTTTCTCGCTTGGTTCGTCAACAACGAGCACCTGTCGGCCCGCCTGATGGGCGGAGCGGCGATGGTCATTGTCGCGATTGTCTATGCGACGTTCCGGCAGACGACGGTGGTGGCGGAAGAGGAAACGGCCGGCGAGGGCGAAGGTGCGGCCGGTGTTCCCATTGGCGGGCTTGGGCAGGGGACGGATGCGCCGGATTCCGCCGGTGAGGACACCGGCGGCACGAAATACGAGGCCGCCGCGGGCCGGGGCGAGCCATCTCACATGAGCGTCGCGGGATTTCTGTGCGGGCTGGTGGCGGCGTTTTGCACGGGCTTGGGTTCGGTGCTGCAACGCAAGGCGTTTCAGTCCAATCCGGAGTTGCCGCTCGATCCGATCGTCGCCACGATCATTCGCGTCGGTCTGGCGGCCGTGATCATGTGGGTCTGGCCGCTGCTGACCGGCCAGTCGGCCGCGGTGCTGCGACACTTGCGTGATGCGCCGCTGCGAAACCGGCTGCTGGGTGGCATTGCGGGCGGGCCTCTCGGGGGAATGCTGTGCTATATCTGTGCGCTCAGCCTGGCGAAGGCGGGGCTGGTCAGCACGCTGGCGGCCGCGAGTCCGCTCATCACGATCCCGATCGTGGCGGCGAAATATCGGATTCGCATCGGATGGGACGTGGTGATTGCCACGGCGATCGCGGTTGTGGGGGTGGCCATCGTGTCGATGTAGCGGGGTGCGGGAGGGTTCAAGAGTTCCAGGATTCAACGGTTCAAGAGTTCGAGAGTACAGGGGTTTAAGGGCCGCTTCACGCGAGGCCCTCATTTTGACACTGGCACTATTGAGCCCCGTAACTCAGGAAGTCTTGAACCTTTGAACCTTTGAACTTCTGAACCCTTGAACCTTTGAAAGCGAAAGAGGCAACATGCAGTCCACACGTCGTTCACTTCTGAAAGTCGCCGCCGCATCGGTCGCCTTCCCGTTCATTCTACCCTCGTCCGTCCGGGCGGCCGACACCAAGGCCAACGCGCGGCTGACCATGGCGTTCATCGGCCTGGGAACGCAGGCTCGCGGACTGATGGGCGGATTCCTCGGCCAGGAGACACAGGTCGTGGCCGTTTGCGATGTTGACCAGACTCGCCGCGAGGACGCCAAGAAGCGCGTGGAGGAACATTACGTCAATCAGAAACGCGCCGGCAAGTGCGATGCCTACTCCGACTTCCGCGAAATCATCAATCGCAAGGACATCGACGCGGTCTGCATTGCCACGCCGGACCATTGGCACGCGATCATCACGCTGGCCGCGTTGCGGGCGGGCAAGGACGTGTACTGCGAGAAGCCGCTGACCCACAATATTCATGAGGCGGTCGAGGTCATCAAAGCGGTGGATGCGAACAAGCGCGTGCTCCAGACCGGCTCGATGCAGCGGTCGAGCAAGGAGTTCCGGATCGCCTGCGAACTCGTGCAGAACGGCGCCATTGGCAAGATCAAGCGTGTGGAGTGCAGTTTCGGCGACGCCGGCGTGCCCTGCAATCTGCCCGAGGAAGCGGCCGAGCCCGGGTTGGACTGGAACATGTGGGTCGGTCCGGCACCGATCCGGCCGTATAACTCCGTGCTCAGCCCGCGCGGGTTGCACAAGCACTTCCCCAACTGGCGTGCCTTCAAGGAATTCGGCGGCGGCATGGTTTGCGACTGGGGCGCTCACCATCTGGACATCGCCCAGTGGGGCCTGGGTATGGATGCGAGCGGTCCCGTGGAAGCACTCCCGCCCAGCAAGGCCGGCGATAAGCGCGGCGCGACGCTCGTCTATGCCAACGGCGTGGTGGTCGAACATAAGAATGGCATCGGCGTGCATTTCTACGGCAGCGACGGCGAGATCCAGGTCGACCGCGGCCAGTTCGCAATGAAGCGAGGCAACGAAGTGATCGCCTCCTACCTCAATGCCGACAAGGAAAAGGAAGGCACCAAGGGCACGTCGTGCGCCGCCCAGGTGCAGAAGGCGGAGAAGGCGTATCTTGCGGACGCGAAGATCAAGCTCTACGTGAGCAAGAACCACATCTCCGACTTCATGGAGTGCGTGGCCTCGCGCAAGAAGCCGATCACCAGCGAACAGGTCGGCGGCCGCTCGGCGATCTGCTGCCACCTGATGAACCAGGTGTACTACCATGGTCAGGCGCTGAAGTGGGATCCGGCCAAGTTCGCGTTCGTCGGCGGCACCGGCGACCCGAAGTGGCTGACGCGTGACTACCGCAGTCCGTGGACCGTCTGAGCGACGGCCTGAGTTGACGGCAAACACGATCGGAATAACCCATGTCGGAGCCAGTTCAGTGCTGGCTCCGACATTGTTATTGGTGCCAATAATGTTGGAGTGCTGCCGGGAGTTCGGTCGATGTGAGTATGGGCACACTACAAGGATCGCAGTATGGGCATATCATCAGTTTCCTCCGTGTCGTATTCAACGGGGTCGGACAGCGCCAATATCGCACAACTCCAGAAGAAGATGCTGGACCTTACCCAGCAACTAAAAGACGAGACCCAGAGCAAGGATGACGCGAAAACCAAAGAGATGAAGACTCAGCTCCTGCAGATGCAGATCCAGCAGATTCAGATGCAGATCCAGCAGATCCTGCAGAAGCAGCAGGCCAAGGCGGCCAAGGCTGCGCCGAAACAGACACAGCCGACGGCGAGTGCAAAGGCGACTGCGGAAAAGAGCGTGGAGTCGACGTCCTCGCTCGATCAGTGGGCGTAATGTGTCCAAAGTCGAGCCAGCGTCCGCGCTGGTCTGAAGTGCCGGACGACTCAAGATTCAAGGAAGGCCAGCGGGGACGCTGGCCCTACTTTTTCTTCGGCACCTTCGGCATCGGCGGGAGCTGTGCCTCGGCGTAATCGATGATGAGCTGGTTGACCCTGGCCGACTGCTCGTCGTGGACCCATGATCCCGAATCATCGACGACTTCCAGGCGGCACTGCCGCGCAATGGCGACCAGCCGCACGCTGTGTTCCACGGGCGTCGGCCGGGCTTGCTTGCCCCAGATCAGCAGCAGGGGCACCTCGGCTTTGGGCAGCCACTTCAGTATCGACGAATCGAGATACCCGGTAATCAGGCTGGCGTAGGGGTGGATCGAGCCTTTGCGCTGCGAGTTCTCCAACAGCCGCTGGATTTTCTGTCGCGTCACGCCGCGTGGGTTCCAGAAGCACTGTCGCAGGTAGACCTCAAGCTCGGCCTCGCCGGCCATGGTTTCGTAAAAGCCGCTCCCCAGCGTCGGGCTGCTCATCAGGAAGCGGCGGATGGCCGACACCCAGCGGGGCGAGTCCATGCCGACGGGCTCGGATCGGGGGCAGATGAAGCAGAGGCGCGTGAACAGATTCGCCCGCCATGCCGCCACTTCGCTGACATAGGCGCACGACAGGCCGGAGGAGACGACCAGCGCCGGCTTGCCGACGACTTCGCGGAGGAAGTCGAAGATCAGCTCGACGTAATTGGCCGCCTTGTACTTGATGTTGGGCGCATCGCTGTCGCCAAAGCCCAGGAGATCGATGGCGTAGACGGTGAAATGCCGCGAGAGCGGATCGATGTTTCGTTCCCACTCCTCGAGGCTGGCGCCGGGATAGATGTTGTGGATCAGCAGCAGCGGATCGCCCATGCCCTTGCGCTGATAGTGAATGCGGCCGTGGTGCCATTTGTAGTAGTGGGAGGCCATGAATCCTATTTGACACAGTAGTCCACCAGCCGGGCGAGCTCGCTGCGGAGATCCTTGCGGTGGACCACGAAGTCGATGAAGCCATGTTCCCGCAGGAACTCGGCGCGCTGAAACCCTTCGGGCAGGGTTACCTTGATCGTATTCAGGATGGTCCGCGGGCCGGCGAAGCCGACGAGGGCCTTGGGTTCCGCGATGATGAAGTCGCCCAGCATGGCAAAGCTCGCCGTGACGCCGCCGGTGGTCGGGTCGGCCAGCAGGCTGATAAACAGCAGGCCCGCATCGTCGAGCCGGGCCAGGGCGGCCGAGGTTTTGGCCATCTGCATCAGGGACAGCGTCGATTCCTGCATTCTGGCCCCGCCCGAGCAGCTCACGATCAGCAGCGGCAGCTTCTGTTTGACGGCTTCTTCGATCGCCAGCGTGATCTTCTCGCCCACGACCGAGCCCATCGAGCCCATCATGAAAGTCGGGTCCATGACGGCCATGATGATTGGCCGGCCTTTGATGAATGCCTTGCCGCAGACCACCGCATCCGGCTCGCCGCTCTTTTTCTGTTCGGAAACCAGGCGATCGACGTAGGCCTTGCGGTCGACGAAGGCCAGCGGATCGGCCGGGCGGATGTCCGTGAACATCTCCTCGAAGCTGCTGGGGTCCACAAGTTGGGCAACACGCGTGCGGGCGGAAATGCGGAAGTGATGCTGGCAGCTTGGGCAGACGTTCAGGGCCTCTTCCACGACCTTGCGGAAGAGCATCTCGCTGCATTCCGGGCAGCGCAGCCAAAGGCCTTCGGGAATGCCCTCGCCGAGTTTCGGCGCGACGTTGTCAGGAGGCGGGGTCTGGGTCATAGATCGCCCATTCTATACGATGGTGGAGGCTGGGAGAATAACTGGATGCTAATGACGATAATCGAAATTCGAAACCCGAATAGAATCCGAATGACGGAATGACCGACCACGGGGCCCCCGTATCCGCGGTCCTCTGGGTCACTTGTCATTGGGGAGTCGACACGTCGCATCCGTTCAACTGCGGCCGGATCTGCCGGTAGCGGTAAAGGCGAGTAGAGTTTCACGAAGAGGCGGAACATGGAACATGTGCGGACGGGCGGTCGCGGGTTGGTTCTGGTCGCGGGTATGGTTCTGGCACTCGCCGGTTGGGGTTATGCGGCCGAACCCTCGGGTGCAACGCCTGACCGCGAGGCCATTCTGAGTCAGCTTCGCGATGTCAGCCTCCAAGGCATGGATTGGCGTTTTGGGCCTGATTATGCGGCCTATCACAAGGACGCACCGGCGGAGAAGTTCCCCGAAGTCTGGATGGTGCCGCAGAAGCAGGATGCCGGCGGGCGACCGTATCAGATCGGCGGGCCATGGACCAAGGCGGCCGGGGATTTCAGTAGCACGCAGGGGCAAATCCTCTACGTGCCTGACGCGGGCTTCTTTCCAGTGGACCGCGTGACCATCATCGAGTGGTCAAATGGTTGTTTCACGGAAGCGCCGCTTGCTCCCTGGCATGGCGGATTCCGGCCGGAACCGGCGTCGACGAAGTGGAAAGAGGCCATGCCCGACGGCGAGGTGGGCACGCCCATCGCCATGGCCCGCGGGATGGGCTACTGGGCCAACAACGGGCTGGCGGTATTCTCGTCGGGGCTCGTGGCGGCGGCGGGGACCGTCACCGCACGCGGCCTGGAGCCGACGTTCCGCTTCCCGCCGAACAAGCTGCCGACGGCCATCTCCATCACCAACAAGAGCGAATTCGCCCTGGTCACCGTCTGTGACACCGAGACGCACAAGGGCCAGGTGGCCGTGTTGGCATTGCAGGTGGGTGGGAAGCAGACGCGATTCGTGCATGAGTGGCAGGATGAGCACGCCTGGTCACTGCCCAGCGTCGGGCTGTTTGCCAACATCAAACTGCTCGGATACGTCGACCTGCCGGGGATGGAATTCCCCACAGGCGTGTGCGCCGTCGGCAACGACGCGAACAACCGGATGAACGGCCGGGATGGCAATGCGGGGATCCTGCGCGAATACGATTTGGCCAAACAGGCTGACCGTGATGTGTTTTTCAAGGGTCCCAATGCCAACTACGGCAGCACGGCCGGGTTTGCCGTGGTGGTTGGCAAGTACGAGAACAAGGCGGCGTTCATCGACCTGCAGCCGCTGATCCAGACGGTGCGCGAGATGTATTTCACGACCGAGGAGAACTACCAGAAGACGCGCGATTCGGGGCTTGAGCCGAAGCAGTGGCCTCATGCGTTCGAGGTGAATCCGAGTTGGAAGCCGTCGGTGGTGAAGGTAATCGACGTGCCCCGGCCCACGGCGGTAATAGCCAGCCTGGCCGGTGGGGCCAAGGCTCGGGCGTTCATTGCGTCGGAGGATGGGAAGGTCGGCATCTACACGGTGGGCGGCCTGGCCACCAAAGCTCCGGCCGCGACCGAAGAAATCGTCCGTGTGAGCGAGGTGCAGATGGGTCGCAACCCAACATGCCTGGCCTACCAGAAATATTCGCGTGACCAGATCATCGCCGTGTCGCGCGGTGATCGCGAGATTGCCTGGATCAGGTATGGGGAGAAGGACGGCGAAGTCATCCGGCGGCTGAAGGACTCTCGGCTGATCGATCCCGTGTTCGTCGAGGTTTCCGACACTCACGGCATCTCGACATCGCTGCTGACGGTGGCCGATTTCAAGGGCCGGAAGATTCTCAACTACCGCTACGGCCAGTTGGTCTTCGCCACGCAAGGCGGCGCCAAGTTCGGCATGGGCCCCGATGGCAAAGATGATTTCGAATGCGGGGGCGCGCTGGAATTTCCGGGAGCGCCTTTTGGAGTGAGCGCGACGAATGTGAACTGAGGCAGGGTTTGAAATCTCAAATCTGAGATTTCAAATCCGCCGTTTCTAGTTTCGGGTTTCGGGTTTCGTCATTTGACCTCGCTGATTCTCTTCCTCAGTTCCGTGATCGCCGCGGCCCGGTCTTTCTGATCGAAGATCGAACTGCCGATGACGAACCAGTCAACGCCGGCGGCCCGGGCGATGCCGACGGTGTCATTGTTCATACCGCCGTCGATCTCGATGCGCTGATCCGGTCGCAGTCGTTCCTTGACGGCCTTCACCTTGAGCAACTGGTTGGCCATGAACTTCTGGCCGCCGAAGCCGGGTTCGACGCTCATGATGAGGATCAGGTCCACATGATCCATGGCCGGCCAGATCGTCTCGATCGGCGTGCCGGGTTTGAGCGTGATGCCGACATGGCAGCCGAGCTTGCGGATTTCCTTCGCGGCGGCCGCCGGATCGGGCGTGGCCTCGACATGAAACGTGAGGCAGGACGCTCCGGCCTTGCAGAACGCAGGGGCATACCGAACCGGCTCATCGATCATAAGGTGGACGTCGAGAAACGCGTCCGTCCCTTTGCGCAGCGAGGCGACGACGGGCACGCCGATGGAGATGTTGGGCACGAGATGTCCGTCCATCACATCGACATGAATGAGGTCGGCCCCGCCGCGCAGGACGTCGTCGACCTCGGCCCCGAGTTTCATGAAGTCGGCCGAGAGGATGGATGGGAGGATCATGGGATCCGTGGATTGGAAGGGGTTGCGGTTCATGACCCTATTGAAGCGGGAAAGTGTGAAAACGGGAAGAGGGCGGAGTATTGAAGGCAGAAGGCAAAATGAAAAAGCAAAATGGATGGGTTCTTTCCGCAACCCGGACACTGCACCGTCCGGCGCCGTACTGTCCGCACCACGCCAACCGTTTCTCGGGCGGTGTGTATCTATGGGCGGTAATCGATTTCCTTTCCCTGGAGACCCCGCGATGCGACGACGACTCATTTGCCCGCTGTTGATGGGAGCGATCCTGGCCTTCGCGGCCACGCGCCATGCCTTCGCCGCCGAGGCCATCGACCCCGTCCGAATCAAGGAAATCGCCGCCATGCTCCCTGCCCAGCCGGCTGGGATCGGCCGGCCGGTTTCTGACCGCGCGGCCTGGCAGAAGCTCGCCCAGCGGCCCTGGGTGGCCGAGACGATCAAAGCTGCCGAGAAGGCGGCCGCCACCGAGCCTTTGAATCCCGACGAACTGTATATGGACTATTCCAAGACCGGCAATCGCGACCGTTGGCAGAAGGTCTATTTCGGCCAGCGCGAGCGGCTCAATGCCCTCGTACTGGCCGAGGGGATTCAGAACGATGGCCGATTCGTCCCCGCGATCGAGAAGACCCTGGCGGCCATCTGTGCCGAGCGCACCTGGGTCTTCTCCGCGCACGATGGCCGGCTCGTCAACTGGAAGGGCACGCTCATCGAAATCGACCTCGGGGCGGCCATGACCGCGTGGGACCTGGCCACGGTTTCCCACATTCTGCGCGACAAACTCGCACCCGAGACGCGGGCCCTTATCCGTCGCAATCTTGAGCTGCGCGTACTGAATCCCTTCCGCGACATGGTCGAAGGCCGCCGTCCGCTGGCGGGGTGGATGACTGTCACCAACAACTGGAACGCCGTGTGTCTCGCCGGCGTCACAGGCGCCGCCCTGGGCAGCGTTGCCACGCCCGAGGACCGCGCGTTCTTCGTGGCGGCCGCCGAGCACTACATCAGCTATTTCCTTAAGGGATTCACGCCCGACGGCTATTGCAGCGAGGGGCTGGGCTACTGGAACTACGGCTTCGGCAACTTCGTCATGCTCACGGAAACCGTCCGCCAGTCCACCGGCGGCAAGCTCGATCTGATGGCGCTGCCCCAGGCGGCGGCCCCCGCGATGTTCGCTGTGCAAAGCCAGATCATCGGCGACATCTATCCCAGCATCGCCGATTGTTCGCCGGGAGCGCTGCCGTCCGAGCCGCTGGTGGCGTACATTTCCCGCCGCTTTGGCCTGGGCAATCCGCCGGCCGGGTTCGAAAAGCCTTCGCGCGTCGGCTACTACCTCATCTTCTACGAATTCCTGCCGACCGATCTGCCGCCGGTTGCCGCGAGCAAGATCAAGCCAACCGTCGGGCTTCGCACCTGGTTTGCAGACGGCGGTGTGCTCATCTGCCGGCCCGACGCGGCGGCCGGCACATTCGCCGCCTGTCTCAAGGGCGGCCACAATGCCGAGCATCACAACCACAACGACGTCGGCAGCTTCAGCGTCATCTCCGGTAAGTCGGTGCTCATCTGCGACCCCGGTGCCGAGGTCTACACCGCCCGCACCTTCAGCGGCAAACGCTACGACAGCGATGTGCTCAACTCCTTCGGCCATGCCGTGCCCATCGTGGCCGGCAAACTGCAGCGCCCCGGTGCCGCCGCTCGCGCGAAGATTCTCCGCGATGAAATGACCGACGCGGCGGACACTCTCGCGATGGACATTGCCTCGGCCTATCCCGTGCCGGCGCTCAAGCGACTGGAGCGCACGTTCACGTACCGCCGCGGCGCAGCGCCTTGCCTGGTTGTGCGCGATGAGATTGAGCTTTCATCGCCGGAGACTTTCGAGACGGCGCTGATCACCTGGGGCAAGTGGGAAAAGCTCTCGGAAACCGAGTTCCGCATTGCTGATGGCGCCGATGCGGTGCGTGTCACCATCGACACCGGCGGCCGGGCGTTCGAGATCACCGAGAAGGTCCTCGAAGCCGACGTCCACACCAAGACCCACGCCCGCCACATCGGCATCGTCTTGAAAGACCCGATCGAGAAGGCGGTGGTGATTCTGACGATCACGCCGGCCAAATGAGGGGGCGGCGCAGGGACTGTGGAATTTCTGCGGAAGAAGCGGTGGCATGACGAGTGCAGGCGATAGGTATTTGTGGAGATCACATCGATGAACGATGACTGGATGAACAAACCGGTGACTTGGCAACTGGTGACAATTCTTGTCATCGTACTGCTCCTGGTGATTCCGAGCGCCTGGCTCGGTGCGATTATCCAGACCCGGGCGGCCCTCATTGTGACCGGAAGCATAGTCGTGATTTCCCTTGGTCTGATCACGGCCTTAACTGTGTCGCATTGGCGAGCTGGGCACAGGCGAGATCTGGCCGTGGATGTTCTGGCGTCACTATTTGGCGAACATGGAGTGGGGCAGTTGGGCGACCTTCATGTAGTTCCGAAGCTGGAATTCTTCGATGGCATGGCTCGCGTGCTGGTCGTTGTGCAGAACCTGTTTGATGCCTCGCGCACGTTGGAACTGGCCTTGCCGATAACAAAGGGACAGGAAGCCATCTCGCCGCCGTGCGGGCTGCAACTCGAGATCTCCGCGTCTGGGGTTTGCGCCGCGTGTATTGACCTGCCCTTGGGCGAAACTGCTCAGGAAACACGAATTCGGATGGAGATCGTGGGGCGGTGTCAGGGGACAGGTGGCCGTAAGGTGCGCTTCGGGCGGCGGGTTGCCATTACACATCGGGTCGGCCCGGTGCTGCTGGCGGCGGCCGCGGCGGGGGGCGCAGTTGTCTGGGGCGGTGAGACGTATCTCGAAGGCATTGTGCCCGCGTCGACTGGGCGATCTGGTGTTGGCGGCGTCGCTTGCTGGCGATACCAGCAAATCTGGCATGTGGGAGACTCGTCAGATAAGGCAGTGCTTCGCCGCAGGATTCGCCAGTTGTGCGATGCACCGTCATCGCCGGATAGTCAGTAAAAGATTACACAAAATGGCATGATCTGCGTTCAGCGATTGTCGGCCAATTCCACCATCATGCTTCAGTCCCCTGTAACGCCGACGGCAGATCACTGGTAAGGTACTAACATGCGTGGTTCAGTTCGTAATCATGGACGGATTCTCTGGGCGCTGGTGACGCTTCTCTTCGCGGCGTCGCTGGGGCTGGCCGGTTGGATGGTGCTTGCCAACTGGGTCGACACCTCGGGGCTGACGGACATATCCAAATGGACGCCCAAGCACATTGCCCGCGATCCGCACGAGTTCATCCGGCTCTGCCAGAACCGGATCAACGAGACCACGTATCTGGCCGAGTCGGC
>JANYKD010000264.1 GCA_025361735.1 Phycisphaerales bacterium | reverse complement strand
CCGCAGTACGAGCAGACGTCGCAGGCGGAATCACGGGCGGGACGCCCGTGCCACGAGGTGCTGGCGTGCCGGGTTGTGTCCGAGGTGCCAAGCCTCCCGTGGCACGGGCGCCTCGCCCGTGCGTTTGCCCTTGCAGGGCATCCGGGATCGCGCCAAGTTCCCCTCGGAGGAATGCCCGAATCGTCTCTTCGCATTTCTCACGCCACGCATGCCCGGCGATCCCCGCCTTGTCCGGATTGGCCCAGACATATTCGACCGTCCGATGGAGTTCCTCATCATCACGAATGATGTGATCGTACGATTCGGCCTGCCAGAGCGCCGTCGTTCGCCCGAGGAGTTTCCCGATGCCGTGCGAAGTGAACGACTTCCACGAATGCAGGATGCCCGCGAGAGTAAATCCTCCGCGCGGGTGGACCACGCAATGAACATGGTTTGGCATCACGCACCAAGCCAGCAGATCGTATCTTTGCCCGTCAAAATGACGCATGGCATCGGCGACAAGCTCTGCGAGTTCGCGCCGCGCCAGCACGCATTCGCCCATGCCGCGGTCGAGGTAAGCAGCAATGCGGTCTGAATAGAGCTCGCTCAGTTTCTTGATTTCGTACTTGGTCGTTGGCCGATCCGCCTGTTCCGCTCGCTGCGGGATTTCCTCCCGCTCGGCGGCCCAATCGCGGAGCAGTTGCATGGGCATCGCATCGGCTAGCCGAAAGACAATGTGGTAAACGGAGCCGAGTTTGGACCAATGTGGCAAGTACGCCCCTTGCCGTTGTTGTATCTCAGCAGACGCCGCAGGCGAAGCCACGGGCGGGACGCCCGTGCCACGAGCCGCTGGTATGCCAGGTTGCGTCCGACTCGCCGAGCCGTCTGTGGCACGGGCGTCTCGCCCGTGCGTTTCCCCCTGCGGGGAATTTGGTGCCGCGCCCGGATTCAGTCGCTCCTCTGGGATACCCGCGCCACGAGCAGGCGCCGCAGGCGAAGCCACGGGCGGGACGCCCGTGCCACGAGCCGCTGGTGTGCCAGGTTGCGTCCGACTTGCCGAGCCGTCTGTGGCATGGGCGTCTCGCCCATGCATTGGCCCCTGCGCGGCACGGCGCGACGTCCCCGCGCCGCTCCGCGCCGTACACAGTGTCGCGCTCGTCAGCACCACGCTTGGACACTTGTCGAACAGATGCATCTTCAGCCCACTGGCCACGCAGATCGGGGCCGCGTGCAGGCTCGTGCGGTTGGGCAGTCGCGATGCGGTATCGATCCAGTAAACCGTTTCCTCCGCCTCCTGTTTGATGATCGCATCCAGCGCCGCCGCCGCTGTGCCGACCTTGGCCATGACCGACGTCAGTTCACTGATCTCGGCCTCGTTGGTCAGGCTGGCCACCAGCGATTTGAGATGCTTCCCCAGGTCCACCAGCCCCGGCGTCAGGTCGTTCTCGACCCAGCCGCCCTCAAAGATCCGCCCATTCGACCGGCCATAGGTTCGCTGCCATTCAAGGCAGCGCTGAAAGAACAGATCAACGCGCTCGTGCAACTCCTCCACCGCCATGATCGCGCTCGATGCCTCTTTGCCATGCACGCTCAGCAGCCCCTTGCCCTTCTTGGGGTCGTACAGCGTGCGGAGTTGGTAGTGCAGCGACGACTGCGACACACGCAGGCCGAAGTGCTCGCCGGCCACGTCTTCCAGCGTGTGCGCCTCGTCCAGAATCACCGCGTCGTACTTCGGCAGGTAATTCACCCCGGCCATACGCAAGGCCAGATCGGAGAAGAAGAGTGCGTGGTTGACGATGAGGATCTTCCCGCCCTGCATCCGCCGTTTGGCCGCCTGCCAGAAGCAACTCGCATAGTGGTTGCAGTTCTTGCCCAGGCAATTCCCCGCCTCGGCCGCGACGCGGTCCCACACCGAACCCTCTGGCGCGATCGGCAGATCGGCCAGCGATCCATCCGTGGTGCTCTGTGACCAGGTCTCGATCTGCTCGAGCGAATCCATCTGTCGCTCCTGGTCGAAGAGCGAATTCATCTTCGACCACGCCTGTTCCAACCGGCGTTTGCAGAGGTAATTGCCGCGGCCCTTCACGAGCACGGCCACGAATTCATCGGGATAAACGGCCTGCAACAGCGGGATGTCCTTGTGGATGAGCTGTTCCTGCAATGAAATCGTATGTGTGGAGATGACCACGCGCTTGTGCTGCTTGACCGCGAAGTCGATGGCCGGCAGCAGATATGCGAAGGATTTGCCCACGCCCGTGCCAGCTTCGACAATGAGATGGTGTGGTGCACGCAGCGCTTCCTCAACGGCTGACGCCATTTCGAGCTGCTGCGGCCGGAACTCGTACTTATCCGGCATGCGCCGCGCAATTGCGCCGTCGGGACCGAGGATGTCGGTGAGCATCTGCATCCGTTCCCGCCCATTATAGGGAAACGCACACGCTCGTGGGACCTCGCTGCGCTCTTGATTCCGCGCACCCCATGCATATTCCATCGACGTGCGGTCCTTCCCAGCGTATCTCGCCCAGCGGCGATGTATCCAAACCGCAGTAGGCGGAGAGATTTATATTGACTTATACATAGTTTACATATAAATTAATTTTAAGATCTATGCTCCAAGATGAAATCAAGAAGCGTTCACCATTTGCCTCCCCATTCCAGGAGGCCGCGCTGTCGATCATTCGAACGGCGGATCGAATCCAGCTCGCATTTGAACGACTCTTCCGCGAACACAGCATCACCACCGCGCAGTACAATGTTCTGCGTATTCTCCGTGGTGAATCCAAGCCATTGCCAGTACTGGAGATAGCATCAAGGACGATCACCGCCGTCCCGGGCATCACGGGCCTGGTGGATCGTCTCGAAAAGGCGGGCCTCGTGCAACGAACCCGCTGTGATAGGGATCGTCGGATCATCTATGTCGCCATCACGCCCGCGGGCAGCGAGAAGCTTGCAAAGCTCGATCAGCCCGTCCTTCTGTTACACCGGCAACAGATGTCCTGCATGACCGCCGAAGAGTTGCCCGTACTCACGGCTATGCTCGCCAAACTCCGCCGTAATCTGTAGAGCGAACCCGGACCCCGAACCTTGACTTCGCGAGTTTACGGGGAATATAGTTTACACATCAATCATTTACAGGAGAATTAATGTCTATTGAAACCAATGTTGCCATCGTCTATCACTCCGGTTACGGCCACACCAAAGCCCAAGCCGAGGCCGTGCATCGCGGTGCCGCCAGCGTCCCAGGCCTCATCGCTACGATCCTCACGACTGAGGCGGCGATCAGGGACTTCACGCCACTGAACAACGCCGACTGCATCATCTTCGGCACGCCCACGTATATGGGCAGCGCCTCGGCCAAGTTCAAGGAGTTTCAGGAAGCCGCGAGCAAGATCTGGTTTCAGCAGGGATGGAAGGACAAACTGGCGGCCGGGTTCTCCAACTCGAGTGGCCTCAGCGGCGACAAGCAGAACACGCTGACCCAGCTCTGGGTCAACGCCATGCAGCACGGCATGATCTGGATCAGCCAGGGGTTGATGCCCGACGGCAAACTCAATCGCGTTGGTTCGTGGGGCGGCGCGATGTCGCAATCGCCGCAGGAAAGCAAAGTCCCCGTCGCCGAGGATCTCGTGACGGCCGAGCAGTTCGGACGGCGCGTGGCTGAAGTGGCGGTCCGCTGGGTGCGCGGGCGGTGAGCGCGAGCGTGGGAGTCACTCCGTGGACCACGACTGTGCCGGCCCTTCGAGCCTCTGATAGTTGGAGGCTGCTTTCCGTGGCCGCACGGCCACGGCTACCAAAGGTGACGGCCCTTCGGGCCTTCGGAGTTGAGCGCGATGGTCGATACAACTCGGGGTCGCCACCGAACGGTCCTTCGCGTCCGCGGAGTTGATCCATGCGGGGCTGACGGCGTCAGGGTTCGTTGTCGTTGTTCCACATGCGTCGCATTGTCTGATATTGAGATGTGCTCATCTTGGTCAGACCCGCGTCGGTGATCTCTTCGTTGCGGAACCAGCCGACGTGACCGTCGCAGAAGAGGACATTCGAGCCGTTGTTATGCACGGTCCCGGGGTACTGCTTGGGATCCCTGGGATCGAGATTCAGGTGCCAGTCGGCGAACTGGCCGACATCGGCGATGGCAATCATCTCCGTGGATTTCCTGATCCGGGATGCCTTCAGTTCGCCTGAGCCCAGGCCGCCGCCAATGTCGCCGCCCAGGCCCTTCTGGTCGATGTTGCTGGCAATCGGGTCGTGGTAACCCCAGTCGTTGTAGCCGTAGTGGAATTTCGTGGTGAACACGCTGAGCGTTCTTTCGCCGGGATCGTACCCGTATCCGGCATCATCTCCCGTGGCGAAGCCCGCGCCGCTGCCCATGACCAATTGCCAGCGGAACGCTGGATCCTGCGCGGGACAGTTAAACGCATCGCGGCCGGACTTCATGGACTTTCGCAGTCGGGCCGGCCAGCAGGCAATCGGATCGCCGCCGGCCTTGCTCCAGGCCTGCGCTCCCGGGTAATACTTGCTGTCGTTGGTGTATATCGCCAGCGCCTGCCCCATCATGCGCAGGTTGCTTTGGCAGGCGATCTTCCTGGCCTGCTGGTTGGCCTTGTTCAGGGCCGGCAACAGAACCGAGATCAGCAATGCGATGATGCCGATTACCACCAGCAGTTCGACCAGCGTGAAAGCTTGCCGCGTACGCATAATACTACTCCGGCCAGGGATGACGTGACTGACCAGAGCAGTGTGCCTTTGCCGGTGGGCGAAGTCAACGACTTCTTCTGGCGGTTTATCCCGTCACGCCGATGTCCTCATTCCACAATTCCGGATGCTTCTGGATGAACTCAGTCATCATCGCGATGCAGTCGGAGTCGTTGAGGTTCACGACCTCGATTCCGTGCGACGTCATGAACTCCGGCGACATGCCGCCTCTGCCCTGGCCGCCGGGGAACGTGGAGGCTTCGCCAACGATGACTCTTGGGATGCCGAATTGAACTGCCGCGCCGGAGCAGAGGAAGCAGGGCATCAGCGTCGAATAGAGAACGGTGTCGGCATACGTCTTCTGCCGGCCGGCGCTGGTGAGGCAGTCGATCTCGGCATGGGCCATCGGATCGCCTCGCTGCACGCGGCGGTTGTGTCCCCGGCCGATGATCCGGCCGTCGCGCACGAGCACGGAGCCGATCGGCAATCCGCCCTCGGCCAAGCCTTGAAGCGCCTCATCAATCGCGGCTTTGAGAAATGGGTCTTTTGCCATGTGATACTCCTGCTTGATCTGGGCAGAGTGTAGCGTGTTACGATCAGTCCGGTGAGATGACTGGCAGGAATGCCTGCGCTATGACTCACGCGGCGGGCCGAAATGCGGGAGGTCGATCGTCGGCAGCGGTGGGCGGTTCTGCAAGCCGGCGGCTTCGAGGTCGCAGGAGAACATCCGGTACATCAGCTCGGCCGGAAGGTGCTCGGGCACATCGTGGTAGTGGAGAGTGACATTGAGGCAGGCGATGCGGTCGGAGATGGTGCAGACAGCGCGTAGGTCGTGAGAAACCAGGACCACCGTAAGGTCAAGTTCTCGCTTGAGTTGGAGCATGAACTCGATGAACTGCTGTTGGCCGGAACGGTCGATGCCGGTGGTGGGCTCATCGAGGAGCAGCAGTTTGGGCCGCGGGGCGAGCGCGCGGGCGATGAACGCCCGTTGCCGCTGCCCGCCGGAGACGGAGCCGATGGGCCGGGCGGCCATGTCGGCCAGGCCCATGCGTTCAATGAGCCAGTCGACGAACTGCAGGTCGTCCTTGCTGTGTGGACGGAGAACTCCCGTTTTCCCGCAGAGCCCGAGTCGCACGAGTTGCCGGATGGAGATGGGGAAATCCGTGGGGATGTTAAACGACTGGGGCAGGTAGCCGATGACGTTGCCCCTGCGGAGGGCCGCCGTCGGCGTCAAACCGTCGATGAGGATCGAGCCGCGCGTGGGCGCGATCAGGCCCAGCATCAGGCGGATGAGCGTGGTCTTGCCGCCGCCGTTGGGGCCGATTATTCCCAGGACCGTGGACCGCTCGACGGGCAGCGTGATGTGCTTGAGGACGAGCTGCTGGCCATAGGCAAAGTCGAGGCTGTCAATGGCGAGGAGTTGGGACACGCAAGAGATTGTATGAATTGGCGTTGGCAAGGGGGAGGGCTGACCGTACTATAAAGACATAAATATATAACCGTCCGATAATCCTTTTGTTGCCCATACTGGTTGCATCAAGGGGGTAGGGCCTGAGATAATGGGCCGACATATTGAAGGTGGAAGTCTATGTCAACCAAACCTCGGAATCTCGTGGAAGAGAGACTCGGCACGACCGTCTCCAAGCCGCTAATCAGAGAAGTGCCGCCGCCGCCACCGCCATTGCAGGTGGTGTCGAAAAGCCCGGCGCCGTCTGCGACACCGCAACCGGTGAACGTGCCGTCGGCGCCTCCGGCCGCCGCGTACCTGCCGACGCAGCTCTCGCCTGGTCCTGCGCAACAGCCCCTGCTGTTTGAGTGCGCCTGGGAGGTCTGCTGGCAACTGGGCGGGATTTACACGGTGCTGAAGACCAAGGCTCCGGCCATGCAGCGACGCTGGGACGACCGCTATTTCCTGGTGGGACCGTACAACCCGGCAACCGCCGCCGTCGAATTCGAGGAACGCCCCACCGAGGGCTGGATTCGCACGACGCTCGACCGCCTGCGCGAGGCGGGCATGGGGGCCCACTACGGGCAGTGGCTGATTCCCGGTCGGCCCAAGGCGATCCTGCTCGATCACCGTTCCCGCTTTGGCAACCTGCACAACGATAAATACCTGATGTGGAAAGATCACCACATCTCGACGGATGCCTCGGATGGTGAGGTCAATGAGGTCATCGCCTTCGGATTCGCGGCGGCGGAGTTCTTCCGCATCCTCACCGAAGTGCAGCCTGACCGGCCGATCCTGGCGCATTTCCACGAGTGGATGGGCGGGGTGGCGGTTCCGCGGATCGCGCATCTGAAGATCCCGGTGACGACGATTTTCACGACACACGCGACACTGCTGGGCCGCTACCTGGCATCGGATCATCCCGACTTCTACAGCAACCTCGACAAGATCGATCCGGACAAGGAAGCCGCCCACTACAACATCTACCCGCGGTTCGCCATCGAGCGGGCGGCGGCGCACGCCTCGACGGTGTTTACGACGGTGTCGGAAGTGACGGCCGTGGAAGCCGAGAAACTTCTGGGCCGCCAGGCCGATGTGATCCTGCCAAACGGGCTGAACATCCAGCGTTTCACGGCGTTGCACGAGTTCCAGAACCTGCACCGCGCGTACAAGGAGAAGATTCACAAGTTCGTGATGGGGCACTTCTTCCCCAGCTACACCTTCGATCTTGACCGCACGCTCTACGTGTTCACGTCCGGCCGCTATGAGTACCGCAACAAGGGTATGGACATGTTCATCGAGTCGCTGTGGCGCCTGAACCAGCGGCTGAAGAACATACCCGATCCCCCGACCGTGGTGGCGTTCATCATCACGCGGGCGGCAACGCGAAACATCAACGTCCAGGTTCTGCAGAATCAATCGATGTTCGAGGATCTGCAGAACACCTGCAACCAGGTCGAGCGGGAAATGGGACAGGTGCTTTTCCAGGCCGCCGCCACCGGGCGCATACCCACGTTCCAGGAGTTGCTGACGCAGGACAACGGCATGAAACTCAAGCGTGCGATGCACGCTTGGCGCACCAGCCGGCAGCCGACGATTGTCACCCACGACATGGTCGATGACGCCAACGATCCGGTCCTCAAACACCTTCGCTACCGGCACATGTTCAACGCGGCCGACGATCCGGTGAAAATTGTCTTTCATCCCGAGTTCGCCACGGCCACCAGCCCGCTGCTGAACCTGGACTACGAGCAATTCGTGCGCGGCTGCCATGTCGGGCTGTTCCCCAGCTACTACGAGCCGTGGGGCTACACGCCCATGGAATCGCTGGCGATGGGCGTGCCGGCCGTCACCACCGACCTGTGTGGCTTCGGCGCCTACGTCGAACGGCACATCTCCGACGCCGAAAGCCAGGGAATCAAGGTGCTCAAGCGCCGCTGGCAGAGTTTCGACCAGTGCAGTGACGACATGTGCAACTACCTGCTGAGCATCTGCCAACTCAGCCGGCGTCAGCGAATTGAGTTACGAAACCGGGTGGAGCGACTGAGCGAGATGTTCGACTGGACGCAACTCGTGCAGCATTACCACGACGCCCACCAGATGGCGCTTGAGCGGATGAACGCGCCGCGATCCGGGTCGGTCGAGGTCCGGATCGTGTAAGGCGTGGGTCATTTCTTCAGCGGCGCAAACGCCGCCACGACCGCCTCGGCGGATTTCAGGCCGTCGGCGGCACTGGAGACAATTCCACCGGCGTAACCGGCGCCTTCGCCGACGGGGTAGAGGCCGCTGACGGAGAGCGATTGGCGCGTGACATCATCTCGCGTGATGCGGACGGGGGAGCTGGCACGGGTTTCCGGACCCGTGAGGATCCCGTCGGCCGAGCAGAAGCCATTGACCAGACGATCGAGCATGGGCAGGCCACGGACGAGGCCCTGGATGACCGGGTCGGGAAGCATCTGCCGCAGATCGACGGATTTCGAGCCCAGCGGATAGCTGGAGACGATGGGATCGGTGCTGCGGCGGTTGGCGAGAAAATCGGGAATGCGTTGCGCGGGGACGGCGTAGGAGCCGGAGAGCTGATAGGCCAGCCGCTCCCATTTCTGCTGGAAGGCGATGCCTTGGATCGGGTCATTGTCGAATGCCGTAGGCAGAATCGTCAGGACCAGGCCGGAATTGGCGAAGGAGGAATCTCGCTGACTGCTGGAGGCGCCGTTGGTGCAGATTTCTCCCGGCGATTCGTTGGAGGGCAGTATGGTTCCGCCGGGGCACATGCTGAAGCTGAACATGTCGGGGCCGGACACCGTGGAGCAGGCCGCCGCGGCGTTCTTGGCAACAAGCGTGTAGTCGGCAGGGGGGAGCGTGTCGGCCAGCGGGCCATGCTGGTTGCGGCTGATCATCGCCTGCGGATGTTCGACGCGCACGCCCATCTGAAAAGGCTTGGCGGCCATGGCGACGCCGGCCTTGATGAGCATGCGGTAGGTGTCGCGCGAGGAGTGGCCGATGGCGAGGATGCAGACGGACGCGGGAATCTTCTCGCCGCCTTCGAGAACGATGGCGCGGAGTGTTCGTGAGGGGAGCGTACCGTTGGCGCTGTCCGCCAGTTCAACGCCGGCGACGCGGGCGCCATAACGGACTTCGCCGCCCTGGGCCCGGATTTCCTCGACCATGCGGCGGCAGACACCCGGGAGTTTGTCGGAGCCGAGGTGGGGCTTGGCCTCGATGAGAATGTTGGGATCGGCGCCGAAGCGGACGAGGGTTTCCAGCACATACGTATTGCGGGGGTCGTGGGTGCGCGAGTAGAGCTTGCCGTCGGAGTAGGTCCCGGCGCCGCCGATGCCGAAGAGCAGGTTGTTCTCGGGATCGAACTGGCCCTTGGTGTAGTAGAGATGCAGCGCTTTGTGCCGGGCGGGAACATCCTGGCCGCGCTCCAGCAGCAGCGGCATGTAGCCGCGTTCGGCCAGGAGAAGCGCGGCGAAAAGTCCGGCCGGTCCGGAGCCGATGATGACGGGGCGCTGCGGGAGGCCGGCCGAACCCGCGGGAATTTCGGGGAGTTTCTCGCGAACGACGAGGGCGATCTGCCCGGGGCGGCCGCGTTTGAGGAGTTTCTCTTCGTCGCCGTCGACGGAGCATTCGACGTGATAGACGCGGCGGATGTCGTCGTGGTTGCGGGCGTCGACGGATCGGCGGATGACGCCGAACGAGCGGACGGCCTGGACGGGGATCTCCAGCGCGCGGGCGATCTGCCTGCGGAGATTCTCCTCGGGTTCGTTAAAGCGAAGCGTTAGATTTCGGACTACGAGCGGCATATGCACATTGTTAGGGGGCTCGGGCATTACGGCAAGCGGTAAAGGATGAAATAGTCAGTCGTTAGTCAGTCGTCAGTGGTCCGTGGTCCGTAGCACGAAGATGGTCATCGGTGATCAGTAGACGGTAATCGGTCTTCGGCCGCGTATGCAGCATCGATCATCGATCACTGGTCACCGATGATCGATCACGGTGTCGCTGTGGGGCTTTACGGCGGCGTGGCAAAGCCCTACCCTTGCTTGCCGGCTGGATGCGCTGGATTGCTTGCCGTAGGGTCCGCTTTAGCGGACGCGCGGGTTGGGTAATCCTGAAACAAACCGCGTCCGCTGAAGCGGACCCTACATTTATGGCAAGCAACGAATCGAACAAGATCATCTATTCCATGGTCGGCGTCACCAAGGCGTACGACAAGAAGGTCATCCTCAAGGACGTCTACCTCTCCTATTTCTATGGCGCGAAGATCGGGGTGCTGGGGCTGAACGGCTCGGGCAAGTCGACACTGTTGAAAATACTGGCCGGGCTGGACAAGAACATCCAGGGACAGGTGGTGTTGTCGCCGGGATATACGATCGGCTATCTGGAGCAGGAGCCGCTCGTGGACAGCACGCTGACGGTGAGGGAAGTGGCCGAGCAGGGGATGCAATCGACGATCGATCTGATCAATCAGTTCAACGAGATTTCGGACAAGATGGCCGAGCCGATGAGTGATGAGCAGATGAACAAGCTGCTGGAGAAACAGGGCAATCTGCAGGAGAAGATCGACCATCTCAATGCGTGGGACATTGACGCGCAGCTCGAACAGGCGTTGGACGCGCTGCGCTGTCCGCCGGGGGATACGCCGGTGAAGGTGCTCTCGGGCGGCGAGAAGCGGCGGGTGGCGCTGTGCCGGCTGCTGTTGCAGAAGCCGGATATCCTGATCCTCGACGAGCCGACGAATCACCTGGATGCCGAGAGCGTGGAGTGGCTGGAACATCACCTGCAGCGGTATCCGGGTACGGTCATCGCGGTGACGCACGACCGGTACTTCCTGGACAATGTGGCCGGATGGATTCTGGAACTGGACCGGGGCGAAGGGATTCCCTGGAAGGGCAATTATTCGAGCTGGCTCGAGCAGAAGCGGGCGCGGCTGGCAGTGGAGCAGAAGACGGAATCGGCACGGCAGAAGACGCTGGCGCGCGAGCTGGAATGGATTCGCCAGTCGCCGCGGGCGAGGCAGTCCAAGGGCAAGGCGCGTCTGGCATCCTACGAGCAGCTCCTGAACCAGAACGCCAAGGAAAAGGAGCAGGAAGTCGAGATTTATATTCCGCCCGGGCCGCGGCTGGGCAACCTGGTCATCGAGGCCAAGAACCTGAGCAAGGGCTATGGCGACCGTCTGCTGATGGCGGGCGTGAATTTCTCGCTGCCGCCGGGCGGGATCGTGGGGATCATCGGCCCGAACGGCGCCGGCAAGACCACGCTGTTCCGCATGATCACCGGGCAGGAGAAGCCGGACGGCGGGACGCTGAAAGTGGGCGACTCGGTGAAGCTGACGTATGTCGAGCAATCGCGCGAGACGCTTAACCCGGACGAGACGATCTGGCAGTCGATATCCGGCGGCGAGGAGAAGATCAAGCTGGGCTCGATCGA
>JANYKD010000262.1 GCA_025361735.1 Phycisphaerales bacterium | reverse complement strand
GCGGCCAGCAATACGATCTGACATCGCACCGCCAGTCCCTTGTCGCGCGTGCTCCGGCGAATTCCTCGCAGTTGCAACTTGACGCGGCGATCAATACACAGCACCATCCGTGGCATAGGGACTCCTTTGTATGAATTGATGCTTCGCAACACCAAATCATATCAGGGGAGCCTCTTGTTTCTCATTGTCCTTCAAGCACTTACAGTCGCGCGCGTTCACGCACGGCTATTTAGATGGTGAGTCAGCTCGGGGCGATAGTCGGGTGTGATTGTGATCAACTGCTGGAGGGCTTCGATTTGCTTTCCTGTCATCTCGTCTGGTTCTGCGTGAACTCTCACATCCATCTCTACCTGGAATAATGGGACGAAGATATTCTTCGTTGAGTCGATCCAACTCCCCTTCTTCACCCAACCGAGTTGCTCCACGGGCGGCATACAACGGCTCCTTTGCCAATGTTACGGCTCATTATCGCACAAGACCGACCATATTGCACTGTTGGGTGGTGGGGTGATCGTGGTTGAAGGAATCCACCCGCATTGCTTTGTCCCCAGTGAAGAATACACTCCCCGCAACGAGGTCCAACATGAAATCGGCTCCCCTCTCGCGTCGCAGTTTCGTCCGTTATTCCACCGCCGTTGTGGCCATGGCCGGTTCGGCTGCGGCTGTGTTCGCGCAGGCCGATGCCAAACCCAAGTCCATCCGCCTGGGCGGGCCGGCGTTTGCCAAGGCGGACGATCCCGAGGTCTACGCGCTGGCGCATCGCAAACTGGGGTATCGGGCTGCTTATGCCCCGAGTATTCCGCTCAGCGATGCCGCCCGCATCCGCGCGTTCACGGAGGCGTTCACGAAACATGATGTGGTGCTGGCCGAGGTTGGCCGGTGGGTAAACCTCATGGATGCCGACGCCGCCAAGCGGCAGCAGAATCTCCAGACGGTCACCGACGGGCTGGCGCTGGCCGAGGCCCTGGGGGCGCTCTGCTGCGTGGACATCGCCGGGTCATTCAACTCGACCTCGTGGTTCGGGCCGCATCCCGACAACTTTACGCCCAAATTTTTCGACGCCGCTGTCGAGAACGCCCGCAAGATCATCGACGCGGTCAAGCCCAAGCGGGCCAAGTTCTGCTATGAGGTCATGGGGTGGGCGTATCCGGACACGCCCGACAACTATCTCAAGCTCATCAAGGCGATTGATCGGCCGGGATTCGGCGTACACCTCGACCCCTGCAACGCGGTCAACTCACCCGAGAAGTTTTATCGCAACACCGATCTGCTCAACGAATGCTTCGACAAACTCGGCCCATGGATCGCAAGCTGCCACGCCAAGGATCTCACTTGGGATGTCGAGATGAACGTGCATTTCCGCGAAGTCCGGCCGGGCAAGGGATCGGTCGATTACACGACCTACCTTCGCCGCGTGGCGGCCCTGCCACACAGCCCGCCGCTGATGCTCGAACATCTGCCCAACGCCGAAGAGTACGCGGCGGCGGCGAAGTACGTCGTGGAGACGGGGACGAAGGCGGGATTGAGCTTCGAGTAGCCAGCGCCCTCGTAAGCCGCCGGTTCACGGGATATTGGGAGCGCGGCCGTCCTCGGCCGCCTTCGGATGCGGGCGAGGACGCCCGCGCTCCCGTCACATCCCATACGCCCGCGGGTTCAGGAAGACGTTGTCGTGGCCGGGGATGATCAGGTCGGCGATCTCGTACACCTCGGCCAGCGACTCCTGCGCCTTCTGGATGTCGTGCGAATCGGGCAGCACCTGGCCGGCCAGGAAATGGTCCGCCGTCGGCACGCCATCGCCGGCCAGCAGCACCGTGATCGTCGGCAGGGCCACCAGCAGGCCGCACTGGCCCGGCGTGTAACCCGGCAGTGGAAACAGATCGACATTCTCGGCCAGTTCGTCGTCGGCCGCCTTGAAACTGCGCAATAACTGAATTTCCCGATCGATCTGCTGGCGGTCGAGATCCTGCTCGGGCGCCTGATCACGAAGTGCGGCGAGCTGCTCGGCCGCCCACAGTTTCTCCAACTCGTGGATCAGTAATCTGGCCTTCGGAAACAGCGTCAATCCCGCGCGATGCGCGGGCCGGAAATTGGTCAGGAAGACGGTATCGATGGCATCGGGCTTCAACCCCGTCCGCTCGAATAATCGTGCTCCCAGCGCCTGCGGCGGCAGCGCTGGATCCACAAGAATGCACTTCTTGCCGGCTCGGATGAGCGTTGTCGTGGCGTGTGGACTTCGCACCACCTCATTTTCTTTCCAAATGCGATTGCGACTGAGGGTCCCTATGCTGATGATGTCGAATCGAATGTCGGCCATGGTATTATCCCGCATTGTTCAGCACCGGAACGAAATCGTCAAACGCGCACAACACACATGACCCACCGCCCCCGCATCGTTCATCCCGCCACCTTCATCCTTCCACTACTGGCATTTCTCGCCGGGTGCGGCTCCACCGGGCAGTCGGGCGACTCGCTCGGCCGCTGGGAAGGCCCGGCCGCGCCGGCCAAGGTCACGACCGTCGCATGGACCTGGGTCGAGCAGCCCGCCCGGGTCCTGCATACGGCGAACTACAACATCTACACCACCATCGAAGAGCCCGACGTGCTCGAGTACTTGGCGCAGATCATGCAGGGCGCGATGGCGATGTATCAACAGATCGCCCCGGACGTCAAACCCGGCCAGCGCCCCATGGACTGTTACATCTTCCACTGGCGCAGCGAGTGGGAACAGTACACCATGCGTTTTGCCGGACAGGACGCCAGCGTCTTCCTGCAGATCCGCAACGGCGGCTACACGCAGCACGACCGCTATGTCGCCTACTACTACGGCCGGCTCAGCACCTATTCCGTCGCCGCCCACGAAGGCTGGCACCAGTTCGCCGGGCGGAATTTCAAAGGACGCCTGCCGCCTTTTCTCGAAGAGGGCATCGCCTGCATGTTCGAGACCATCCAGTGGGATGACAAGCTGCCACGCTGGAACCTGTCCGTGAACCGCGAGCGCGTGCAGCAGCTTCGCAAGGCGATTGAGAAGAAATCGCTGATGCCGCTGGAGAAGATCTGCGCGATGCACGCCGGCGATGTGGTCGGCGAAGGGGCCGATAAAATCGACGCGTTTTATGCGGAGGCATGGGCCTTCGCGCGGTTTCTGTATGAATCCGACGGCGGTCGCTTCCGGCCGGCGCTGCGAAAGTGGATTGCCGAAACCGCCGATGGCACCGTATATGACCCGACTGGTTCGCACCGGCGGGCGCTGGCACCTTGGCATCCGGCGGCCGTGCGGCCAATGATCGAACATTACCTCGGCATGAACATGCGGGACGTATCGACGTTATATGATGCCTGGCTGAAGAAGCTGGCTTATGAGGAGTTCAACCTGCACTGGCGAGGTGCGCTGTGAATAACGACTGCGAAACGAAGTTTATACTGGACGCCGGACCGGTGAGTGACTAAATTCCCGATAGTACCTTTCTACCCGCTGGAGCGGGTTCTGTTGGCTCATCAGCAGCCGGCGCACGGAGGCCCGGATGCTGACACAGACGGAGCGGGTTGGCAAACCCCAAGGTGCGCAAATGAACACTGCGGTCATGCACAGGCAACGCTGCGTTTTTAGTGGCCGCGTCCAAGGGGTTGGTTTCCGCTATACCGTTCAGAATCTCGCTCTCCAGTATGATGTAACGGGCTATGTGCGCAATCTGCCCGATGGCCGGGCGGAGCTTGTCATGGAAGGCCCGGAAGAGGGAATGGCCTCACTCCGCGATGACATCCGCAACAAGATGAACGGCTACATCAAGAATGTGGATGTGGAGATTTGCGCGGCCACGGGACAGTTTGCCCGGTTCTGCATCAGGCATTGATCCTTCGCCTCCGCAGCAGTATCAGCAACGTCGCCGGCAAGGCGACCGCCAGGGGCTCGGGGACCATCACCATATTCATGGCAACATTGACGGATTCGAACGCCCCTGTCGAGAGCAGGCTCGGTCCACCGTTGCCGTCGTCGCCCGCGCCCATGTGCAGCAGCACGAGGTTGTAGTCGGCGATCGTCACCATGCCATCGCCGTTGACGTCGCCGTCAAGCCAGTCGCCCGCCTGATTGAAGTGCGAGATGACACTCTGTAGATCAGTCTCCGTCACGCGCCCGTCAAAGTTTACGTCGCCGAGATAGGTGAGCTTCAGGATCAATTCCCGGAAGTCGCCCGATGCCGCGAAGAGCGGCTCGCCGCACCAGTCTGCGATGTGCAGCCGGCTGTTGTCGATGAGCGCAAGCGACGTCGGATGGACCAGCCCCGAGAACGACGAATAAACCCGGCCACCCGCCACGAGCGACTCGACCGATGCCAGGGGATTGTCGCCGCCATAGAACAGGATCAGGTCGGAGGTTCCAAGATCAAGCATACCGGCGCCGCTCACCGTCAGCCCGCGCGTGACCAGCGGTTGGCCGCCGGCGACCGAAACCATGCCCCCGCTGACATTGAGGTCCGCCAGATGTTGCACGGATTGCACGAGCACGGTTCCGCTCGAGACGATGAGTGCCGGTCCGGAAACGGAGGCCGATCCACTGTCGGAGGCAAGGGTTAGCGTGCCCCCGGCATTATTGAGCACCGAACCGGCGCCCCAGTGCTGGATTCCGCCAAGGAAGGCCGTGCCCTTGTTGGCAAAGGAATTGGCGACGCTGAGCGTGCCGGACGAAGCCGTGAACGTGCCCTCGTTGTAGACGTAGCCGGCCGAGAGCGATCCGCCGTTGAGATTCACGGTGTTGCCAGTGCCTCCGTAAATACGCAGCGTCATCGCGACCGCGGCCGTGACATTCGGGCCGAGCGCGAGCGAACCGGTGCCGGCAGGGCCCTGGTCCGTGCCGCCGATGTAGATCGAGTCGCGCACCGTAAGGCTGCCCGGCCCGGAGAACGTCAGCGAGCCGGTCTGCGTCGCGACACTGCCGACCTGTACGGAACCGCCCACGCTCATATTCCGGCCGCCAAGATGGACGTTGACGGAATCGCTGGCGACCAGGATCCCGGTGGCCGATGCCGCATCGTCGAGTGAGACGACGACCGGTGCCGCGCCGCCGGAATCGAAACTAGCGGTGATCGCGGAAGAGGGGACGCCGACGGCGTTCCAGTTGAGCGCCTGATGCCACGACCCGGCTGCGCCGCCGGCCCACTTCCACGTGAAATTGCGGTCGTAGCCGATGACGTCCATGGCCTGGCGGTCGGTGTCGCTGAACAGCAGCGTCTGCCCGGTGCGTACCGCCGGAACCAATACCTCGACCGACGAGGTGTTGTCCGTGGGCTGCTTCCAGTGAGATGCCTGCTGGCCGTCTCCGAAGACCTGTCCGGTCGCGAAACTGGCGAGCGACGTGCTTCCACCGTCGATGGAGAAGAACTTGGCGCGCGTATCGGCAGACAAATCGAAGACGCCCGGGCCGTTGGCGCGGCTCTGATCGGAGTAACGAAAGAGATCGAGCGTGTTGATGTATTGCAGCGAGTTCTCGTCTAGTGGGGCGGACTTCGTGCCCTGTTCGAGGAGGTCCACGCCCGAAAGAAACCCCAGGGCGTGGCCAATCTCGTGGGTGGCCAGCCCGACGAAGTCGTAGGCCCCGGGCGTAATGCCATCAGTCGGATCGAAATCCCAGGTGCATTTGGACGAGAACTGGATGCTGTTGGTCTCGCTGGCCGCGCCCGACAGCAAACGCAGAGCCTTGGCGTTGGCTGTGGAAATCAGCAGGTATCGGTTGTTCATACTGCTGTTGTTGTCGAGATAGATGCTGCCGCCGTTTGACGTCGTGTGATTGATGAGAAACTGAAGGTTCTGCCCGGTCTGGAGATTGGCGACGGCGGTCTGATCGTCGGCGGAGGTGGCGTCAGCGCGGAGTCTGGGGAGTATGGTGTTGGTGCCCGCGTTGTACGCGTACTTCAGGCGGGACGTGGTCGTCGACCCGAGCACGCCATCGGGAAGCGAACTCGAAAAATCGATGTTGATCCTGACCGTGATCGGGTCCGTGAAATTAGCCTGCCAGCGCGCGGCGGCGGCCTGGAAGCCGCCGAGTGCCAAGGGGTCGATGTTCGCCGGGTAGGTGAAGGCAAAATCGAGCCCACGCGCCGACACGGCCGCCAGCGTGGCCATGGCCGCGGCGGCCAGCATCCTGCGATTAACAGACATCACGGCCCTCCAGACATCGACGGCGAGTCGACGGAAACACTCCGGCCCAATTCAGCCCGACGCAACTGTCTATGAGGATCTACGATACATTTAACAGCGGATGCAAATGCTCCAGTGCGGCCGCACCCCCCGTAGCGAGCGCGACGTTTACCGGACGCGGTCAGGCGCGGCATGGCTGGCGAGCCCGACCGGCAAGGTCGCCCTCGACGCGCCCGCCGAACCAACCGACGCCGGCCGAGGCGAACTGTCTTGAAATACCGTGGGCCGGTCTCATGGGGAGACCGGCCCACGCGTTGAATAGAAGCACATCCACCCGACCACATCAGCCGATGCGATCACCATTCTGATTGATGTTGCTGAAAACGACGTTCGCCATGTTTTCCAGCGAGGTGTTGCTGCTGTAGAGGTCGCCGTTGACCGCCTGGCTATTGACTGCCAGCACCGCGTTCATCACGGAGAGGCTGGTACTGGACTTGGTACTGGTGCCAAAGGCGGCGCCATAGCTTGCGGCCACCGTGATCGTCTTGTCGCCCGTGCCCGTGGTGGTCACGTTGAAGCCGTACGACTTGGCCACGGTGCCGGACAGATCCGAGTCGGTCACATACATCGCCAACACGACCGCCATTACCTGGGCATCCAGCTTCTGGCCGCTCGCGTTCTTGAAGGTGACGAACTGCGCGGCGACCTGGGTATTGGTCTTCCCGCTCAAGTTGAGGCAGCCCCATCTCGTGCTGCCGTAGATATTCGGGAAAGTCTTCGCCATCCAGTTGCCGAGATTCGTGGCGTTCGAGCCGCCGTTGAGGCTGCAAATCAGCTTCTGGCCGTTGCAGTTGGCCCAGAATCCGATGGTCGCGGTGTCGCC
>JANYKD010000228.1 GCA_025361735.1 Phycisphaerales bacterium | reverse complement strand
AACGCTGTGACGTCAGGAAGGCCAACGGAAAACCGCTGAAACTCGGAATTCGTCTCAAGCAACAGGCCTGCGGCTGGAGTCATAAATTCTTACTTGAAGCACTCTTGGCCTAAATGCGATAGCCCTGCACCGACTCCGCCGCTTAGGACACCGGCGGCCGGCGCGGCAGTTCTTTCGGGAGCGACGGCAGCCCGTTCGGAGTACCGCCTTCAGGCGGTCGGAAAAACCACCTGAAGGCGGTACTCCGAACGGACAATCAACGTCGTCGCGAGTGCTCCCGATAGAATTGCCGCCGGCACTACAGCCTTTCACCTCTTGGCGGCGGCGGTCCGGTTGCCTAGAATGCCCAGCACCTTATGGACATCCTTCTCTCCATCTCACTTTTCGCGGCGTTCGGGGCGGCGTTCGTGCTGATCAATCTGTGCATGGGATACGTTGCCCGGCCAAGCGTGCCCCATCCGGAGAAGCTGGCCGTATACGAATGCGGCGAGCCGGCGATCGGGTCGAGCTGGGTCCAGTTTGACCTGCGCTTCTATATCGTAGCGCTGGTATTCCTGGTGTTTGATGTGGAAGTCGCGCTCTTCTACCCGTGGGCGGTGGCCTATGGGTCGGCGGCCGATCTGGCCGTCCAGTGGCACATGGATCTGTTCAGCCTGCGACTGATCGGGCTGATCGACATGCTCTTCTTCTTCGGCGTCCTGATGGTCGGGTTCGCGTACCTGTGGCGGTTTGGATACCTGGACTGGGTCCGATCCGCAGCCACTACGAGCATTAAAGCGGATTATCGGCCCGGGATCGATTTGTCGCGCGAGGCCCGGATCGACCGCGGCGTGTAGCAACTGCCTCAAGCCCAATTGCCAGTTGGTCGATAACTATCTGGGACCAGGTATCTATGGCAGTTCAGCTCATATGTCCGAGCCTTAAGTGCCGCAAGCTGTTGACCGTTCCCGACGATGTTCGCGGGAAAATGGTCAAATGCCAGTATTGCCAGACCACATTCCGCGTCCCGGATGCGAAGAGGTCCGCACCGCCTGCGGAGCTCGCGGCCGGCAAGACAGAGAAGTAGCCGGGCCGATGCCTCGTCGACAGGGGACCGCAGAGGAGTGGCACAACTCCAGCTAATTGGCACGGAACGAGCGGCAGCCAAATGCCGGTCGGATCGGCGTTGGAACGCCGCCGGATTCGGCCAATCAAGGCATCGCCGGCGCCCCGCATTTTGGACATCTCCATCCGCTTCGCCTTGACACCCCCAAATAGGGCCGATACAAACCCAATTTCCATGCTGAGTCGCTGCCGCCTGTCGGCTGGCGTGGAGTATTAGTTTTGTTTGACTGCTGCCGGATGGCTATGCCCATTTCCATGGTCCCATTTCTCGCCGCGGCCGCCCCTGGCTCTGGAAGAACATTCTTCCAGACAGTTGTGTTCGGCGCTGGTCCAGAGCGGTTGCCGTTGTGGATGGAGATTGCCTGGGATTTCACATTGGTTGCGGCGCCCGTGCTGGTGCTGGTCATCCTGATCGCCATGCTGGGCATCTGGGCCGAGCGTAAGGTTTCGGGGCACATGCAAGCCCGGATCGGGCCCAATCGCGTCGGGCCATTTGGTATCCTTCAGTCGCTGGCGGACGGGATCAAACTGCTTGTTAAGGAAGATCTGGTTCCAAAAGACGCGGACGGTCTGCTGTTTCGCCTGGCGGTGTATGTCGTGTTCGCGCCAGTATATGCGGCGTTCGCGGCACTGCCGTTCGGCCCGCAGATGACCTTCGAGCCGCGGCTGAATGTCGGGGTGTTCTACATCCTCGCCGTGCTGTCGGTGGAAGTGGTCGGCGTGATCATGGCCGGCTGGGCGTCCAATAATAAGTGGTCAGTCTACGGCGCGATGCGCGAAGCCTGCCAGATGGTCTCGTACGAGATCCCGCTGGGGATTTCCATCATCGTCGCCGTGATGGCGGCCGGGACGCTGAACCTGGTCCAGACGAGCCTGATGCAGGGCGGCGGGCTGCACACCTGGCTGATCTTCCGCAACCCGTTCATCTTCGGGGCGTTCGTCATCTACTTCATCGCCAGCCTGGCTTCGAACAAGCGGGCGCCGTTCGATCTGCCGGAATCGGAATCAGAACTGGTCGCGGGCTATCTCACGGAGTATTCAGGACTTAGGTGGGCTTTGTTCTTCTTCGCCGAGTACGCGGCCATGTTTACCGTGGGCGGAATCCAAGCAGCGCTGTTCCTCGGCGGATGGAACGACCCGTTTGGCATCATCGGCTTCTACCTGCAGAAGTTCACGCACGACCCGGCGCAGTGGAACATGACCGGGCTGGTTATCCTGAACGTCATCGGGTGCGTGATCTTCATCAGCAAGGCGGCTCTGATCATCTTCGTGCAGATGTGGCTGCGTTGGACGCTGCCGCGGCCGAGGATCGACCAGGTGCTTTACCTGTGCGTAAAAGTATTGCTGCCAATGAGTTGTGTGCTCCTTCTGGGCGCGGCATTCTGGCAGTTGTTCGTGAAGGATCCGGCCGGCATTCCCTGGAAGGACTATAGCCCGTTCAGCTTCACCTCATGGCAGGCGGCCGGGTCGACCGCATCGGCGTTAACGGTCGTCGTGCTGGCGCTCGTCGGTCTGGGCATGTGCGGTGCGCTGGGTCTGTGGATCGTGTACGCCATCAGCGGCTTCAAGGGCAACAAGCAGCGGCTGAGCGCTCCGCCGCCGATGGCAGAAGAGAAGGCCGAAACGGCCGAGGTGCCGGCATGAGTGCATTGCTCGCACAACTCGACACCGCCGTGCTGGGTCCGGTGCTGTTCTGGCTCTGCGCGTTGACGGTCGGCGGTTCGGCGCTGGGCGTAGTGATCTCGCGGAACATCGTGCGGACGGCGGTATGCCTGATGTTCACGCTCCTGGGTGTGGCCGGGCTGTATTTCCTGCTGGCCGCGGAGTTTCTGGCGGCCGTGCAGCTTGTGGTCTACGCGGGCGGCACGTTGATCCTGATTATTTTCGGTGTGATGCTGACGAGTAAATCGCCATTCGCAAAATTGCAGGCCAAGCCCGCTGAAGTAGCCGGGGCGGTGGCGATTGCCGTGGTGCTGATGGTCGGCATGGCGTGGGGAATTGTGCATGTGAAATATGCGTCGCGGCCGCTGGCGGACGGCATGTACCAGATGGACAAGCTGGGCATTGTACTGCTGGGCGATTTTCTGATTCCGTTTGAGATCATCAGCGTGCTGTTGCTGTTGGTGATGATCGGTGCGGCGTATCTGGCCAAGGGGCGGAGAGAAGGTTCTACTGCAGGGTCCGCTTCAGCGGACGCTGGTGGCGTGATCCCGCCTCGATCCGCGTCCGCTGAAGCGGACCCTACGGGAATGGGCAGCGCGACGAAGGGGGGACACCAATGATCTGCAATTTGAGATTTGAGATTTTCAATTCGGCCTCCTGCTGCACGATCGGGCTTCAGCACTATTTGTTGCTGGCGGCGTTTCTGTTTGTTTGTGGGATTGCCACGATCCTGACCAAGCGGAATGCGATCGGCATTCTCATGGGCGTCGAGCTAATATTGAACGCCGCCAATCTGAATCTCGTGGCGTTCAACCGGTTTGCCCATGGCGTTTCGCCGGCCGGAGGCTTGCGGCTGGACGGCCAGGTGTTTGCGTTGTTCGTGATTGTGCTGGCGGCCGCCGAGGCGGCCGTGGCACTGGCGATCTTCCTGAACTATTACAACAACTTTGCGACGATTGATGTGGAAAAGGCGAGTAACTTGAAAGGATGACGGATTAGTTGATAGTTGATGGTTGGTAGTTGATAGTTGCGCGCCACCAGCAACTAAGGACTATCAACCATCAACTATCAACTATCAACTAACTCCCATGCCCGGTCCCGCACTACTACTGCTGATCGCGACACTCCTGCCACTGGCATCCTTTGTGATCCTGGTGTTTGCCGGGAAGCGCCTGGGCAATCCCCTGGCGGGGTGGGTGGGCACGATCGCGATCTTCGGGAGTTTCATCTGCTCGATCCTGGCGATGACTTTCTGGATCGGCGGGGGCAAGTTCCATCCGCCGGGGATGACGCAGGCCATCGACTGGGGGATCGAGAAGGCTCCGATCGAGATGCCATTGCGGTGGGTGCCCGTCGGGCCGGGGATCAATCAGGCGCACGCCGGGTACATGGACATCGGGATCTTTGTCGATTCGCTGACCATCGTGATGTTCGCCATGATCACGCTGGTGGCAACACTGGTGCACGTGTTCTCGACGATGTACATGGCCGAGGACAAGCGGTTCCCGCGGTTCTTCACCTACCTCGGGCTGTTCTGTTTCTCGATGCTGGGCCTGGTGCTCGGCAGCACGATCCTGCACCTGTTCATTTTCTGGGAACTGGTGGGGCTCTGCTCCTACCTGCTCATCGGATTCTGGTACGAAAAGAAATCCGCGAGTAACGCGGCCATGAAGGCGTTCATCACCAATCGCGTCGGCGATCTGGGTTTCATCATCGGCTTTGGCATCCTGTTCTATCACCTGGGCAACGCCAGCCTGCCGGATGTCTGGCGGATCCTCGATTCATCGAAAATGACCGCCGCGGGGATCCAACTCAGCAATGGCGTGTGGTTTACACCAACGCTGCTGACGATGATGGGCATTGGATTGTTTTGCGGGGCGATGGGAAAGAGTGCCCAGTTCCCGCTGCACGTGTGGCTGCCCGATGCGATGGAAGGCCCGACGCCGGTGTCGGCTCTCATCCACGCGGCCACGATGGTGGCGGCTGGCGTGTACCTCGTCGGGCGAATCTTCCCGATCCTGACACCCGATGCCAAGCTGTTCATCGCGATCATCGGCTGCACGACGCTGACCATGGCGGCGCTGATCGCGTTGGCCCAGAGCGATATCAAGAAGGTGCTGGCGTATTCGACGCTGTCCCAGCTTGGGTACATGATTCTGGCGATGGGCGTCGGGTCGTGGGTGGGCGGATTGTTTCACCTGATCACGCACGCGTTCTTCAAGGCGTTGCTGTTCCTGGGGTCGGGTTCGGTGATTCACGCGGCCCATCATGAGCAGGAACTGCCTCAGTATGGCGGGCTGATTCGCAAGATTCCGATGACGGGGATCACGTTCGGCATCGCGGTGCTGGCCATTGCGGGCACGCCGTTCCTGTCGGCGTATTACTCGAAGGATCTGATCATCGCCCAGGCGGGGGCATTCGCGTTCTCGGCCGAGCATCACGGGCTTTCGCACTGGTACTGGCTGCTGTTCTATTGTCCGACGATCATCGCGTTCGTGACGGCGTTTTACATGACGCGATGCTGGATGCTGACATTCTGGGGCAAGCCGCGCAACCAGCATTTGTACGACCATGCCCACGAGACGCCGACGCTGTGGGTGCCGCTGGTAGTGTTGGCGGTGTTCAGTGTCGTCGGCGGCTACGAGTGGATGAACATCAAGGGGATGATCGCCGACTCGATCAAGGAAAACACGCAGTACGTGCAGCTCCGGGACAAGAGTTTTAACGGGTTTTCCAAGGCGTGGCCGGAGGATGAACCGGAGCTGGATCTGCCGGCCGGCGTCACACCAACCCGTCGACAGATCGAAGTGGCCGAAGCGAAGCTGACGCCGTCACAGCAGACACACCGGCACGGCTGGCACCTGACGCACAAGATCGTAACCTGGGCACCGTGGGTGGGAATGGGGCTCGGATTCCTGATCTACATGAACGGCTACGCGGTGGCGAACCTGTTCATGCGGCTCGCGCCCGTGCGGCTGATCCATGCCTGGCTCTATCGCCGGATGCTGTTCGACGAGCTCTACAACAACGTGATCGTGGCCGTCGTGGTTGGCCTGGCGACGGTGTGCGGCGCATTCGACAAGTATGTTGTAGACGGCCTGGTGAACCTGGCCGGCTGGACGA
The DNA here is from genome assembly GCA_025361735.1 of Phycisphaerales bacterium. Classification (GTDB taxonomy): domain Bacteria; phylum Planctomycetota; class Phycisphaerae; order Tepidisphaerales; family Tepidisphaeraceae; genus JANYKD01. The sequence continues at coordinate 18,133 of JANYKD010000228.1, read as the reverse complement.
CGAAGAAGGTATCCAAGCTGGCCGGCATGAATGACAAGTATGTCGTGGACGGCGCTGTGGACGGCATGGCCGACCTGGCGCAGGCGCTCGGCGACGGAATCCGGATGCCGCAGAATGGCCGGATTCGCGTGTATGTGCTCGGCATGTTCGCAGTGTTTGCGCTGGTAGTGACAGCGGCGGTCGTGATGATCGCGTCTCGATAAGAGTTAAACACGAAGGCACGAAGACACGAAGCGGGCCTTGGTGGTTTTGAGCGAGACGGTGAGCGAGATTGACTGGAAGACGAGAGCACGGGCGAGACGCTCGTGCCACGAGCATGATGGCGATTGTAACGCCATCCGGAAGTGATGCGGTTTGCAGATTGGTGCGGAGTAACGGATTGTGCTTCGTGTCTTCGTGCCTTCGTGTTTAACTGTTTTCGAGAAAGTTCGAGGCGTCCGGTATGGACCTCAAGGCAAACATTCTGACGTGGCTGATCTTCCTCCCGGCCATCGGGGCGGCGTCGCTGCTGTTCATGCGCGAGCGCAAGATGATCCGCTGGACGACCCTGGGTTTCTCGCTGGCGACGTTTGTGCTCTCGCTCTTCCTGCTGGGCATGTACCAGTACAAGGGCTTGGGCGGAACGTACGCCTATCTGGTTCCGCACAACACGTCGGCCGCCTGGGAAAGCACCCGCGGCGTGGTTCAACTCGTGCAATCGGCGACCTGGATCCCCGCCTTCAACATCGAATACCGCGTCGGCATCGACGGCCTTTCTCTCCCGCTGGTCATCCTCTCAACCTTCATCTGCGTGCTGGCCTGCATCGCCTCCTGGAACATCGAGAAGATGACCAAGGGGTACATGATTCTTTTCCTGATGCTCGAAACGGGCATCCTCGGCGTGTTTCTCTCGCTCGATCTGTTCCTCTTCTATGTCTTCTTCGAAGTCTCGCTGCTGCCGATGTACTTCCTGATCGGCATCTGGGGCGGACCCCGCAAGGAATACGCGGCCATCAAGTTCTTCCTCTACACGTTGGTCGGTTCGGTTGGCCTGCTCATCGTGGTCATCGGCACGTACCTGCAAAGCTCCGAAGTCTTCGCGGCCGGCCCCGGCGGCGCCGCGGGCACGTTTGACCTCGTCAAACTCGCATCCGCGAACATGACCGGGCACTTCGCCTCGAAGGTGCCGCTCCTCGGACAGATCTTCTTTGTGCTGGCCATGATCGGGTTCCTCATCAAAGTCCCGGCCGTGCCCGTGCATACCTGGTTGCCCGACGCGCACGTCGAAGCTCCGACACCCATCTCCATGATCCTGGCGGCCGTCCTGCTGAAGATGGGCGGCTACGGCATCTTCCGAATCGCCTATCCGCTCTTTCCGGACGCGGCCAAATCACTCTGGCTGGTCTTCGCGGTCGTGGGCGTGGTGTCGATCCTCTACGGCGCGTTCTGTGCCATGGCCCAGACGGATTTCAAGAAACTCGTCGCCTACAGCTCGGTCAGCCACATGGGCTTTGTCACGCTCGGGGCGGCCATGATGACCGAGGCATCCGTCAACGGCGCGCTGTTCATGATGATCGCCCACGGCATCACGAGCGCCGCGATGTTCTTTGTCGTCGGCGTGGTTTACGAACGGGCGCACCATCGCGAGATCGCCCGGTTTGGCGGACTGGCGACGACCATGCCCGTCTACACGGGCTATTCGACTGTCGCATTCTTCGCCAATCTCGGCCTGCCGGGCTTGTGCGGGTTTGTCGGCGAAGTGCTCGTGCTGCTGGGCACATTCAAGGCGGCCCAACGCGGATCAATTCTAATGAACGCCACGAACGACCATGCGTACTGGCCGATTATTATCCTCGGCGTGCTTTCGGCCACAGGCGTGGTCTGGACGGCCGGGTACATGCTCTGGACGATGCAGCGCGTGTTCCTCGGCCCTGAGAAGTCGGAACAGAAGCACTTCCCCGAGGTGACCAGTCGTGAACATACGGTGCTCGTGCCCTTGACGATCATGGCGATTCTGCTGGGCATCCTGCCAACGGCGATGTTCTTCGTCCTGACCGACAACACGGTGGCCGGGATGTTCAAGTTATTTGTGATGAGGTAGTCCGTAGTCAGTGGTCCGTAGTCAGTAGCTTGTAACAAATCCGAGTTCCTTGCTACGGACCACTGACTACGGACTACTGACTAAGAAAGATATGATGCTTCTTCTCGGAGAAATTGGAAAGCCATTCATGCCGGGCTGGAACACGGCCGGGGAGATGCTCCGGCCGTTCGTGGCCGAGCTGACGCTGATCACGACGATCGTCGCCGTGCTGGTCACCCCGTTCTTCACGCGCCGGGCCAACTGGGTCTCCGGGCTGGTCGCCCTGGGCGGCCTGCTGGTGGCGCTGCTGTCGGTGCTGATTGTCCGGCCATGGGACGAAGGCCCGCAGTTCCGCGGCATGCTCGTCAGCGATCCCTACGCCGCGTACTGGAAAATCATCCTGCTGGTGTTCGTGATCGGCGTCGTGCTGATGTGGTTTTCGACGACCGCCAGTTCCATGCACGAAGGCGACGGGCCGGAGTTCTTCACGCTGCTGCTGGGCGCCACCACGGGCATGTGCCTCATGGGCAGCACGTCGAACCTGCTGATGATGCTCGTTGCCATGGAGACGACCTCGCTGCCGAGCTACGTGCTTGCCGGTTTCCGCAAGACCAGCCGGCGCGGCTCCGAGGCGTCGCTGAAATATGTCCTGTTCGGAGCGGCCGCCAGCGCCGTGATGGTCTACGGCATGTCCTGGCTCTACGGGCTCTACGGCACGCTCCAGCTCAACGAGATCCACTGGCGGATTGACGAGGCCGGCAGCATTCCGCTGATCCTCGCCATCGGCGGTCTGGTCGTGGGCCTGGGCTTCAAGATTTCCGTCGTGCCGCTGCATCTCTGGTGCCCGGACGTTTTCGAAGGCGCCGGAATCGACGTGGCGGCGTTCCTCAGCGTGGCGTCCAAGGGTGCCGGGCTGAGCATGCTGATGCGCGTAGTCATGTCGTTCTCGAACGGCATGGGCTACGCCGACACCAGCATCCTGACGACTCTGGCGATCGTGCTGGGCGTGCTCGGCGCGATCACCGCCACCGTCGGCAACCTCGGCGCGTTCGTGCAGAACAACATCAAGCGGCTGCTGGCCTATTCGTCCATCGCTCACGCGGGGTACATGCTCTGCGTCTACGCGATGCTCACGGCCGGCACGGCCGGCGAGGGCCTGACGCAGATGCAGGGCGCGTCGCAGGCGATCCTGTTGTACCTGACCGTCTACCTGTTCATGAACCTGGGCGCGTTCACGGTCGCCGGGCTGGTCGCCAGGGAGACGGGCTCCGAGGACATCAATGACTACGCCAGCCTCAGCACGCGCAATCCGCTGCTGGCGGCCTGCATGACGCTGTGCCTGTTCTCGCTGGTCGGCATGCCGCCGCTGGCCGGGTTTATCGCCAAATTCAACGTCATGTATGTCCTGGGCAGGAGCGGCGGCTGGATGTGGGCTTTGGTCGCCATCATCGGCCTGAACACGGTCTTCTCACTCTACTACTACGCCCGCGTGATTCGCGCCATGTATCTGGTCCCCAGCGACAAACCGGCCATCGCCGGACATCCGCTCGGTAATGCCGTTGCGGTGGGCTGTGCTGGAATGTTGCTGTTGTTGCTGGTGGCGTATAACCCCGTGCAGCGGCTGACGTCGCGGTACGCGAGGATGAGCGTGAACCGGGCCGTGGAGCAGCCGCGGCCGCAGGCGCTCCAGCCGCTGGCACAGCGAGGGCCGACGCGATGACCGAAACGCAGTCCGCCATTGTCGATGTGTTGCAGCAACTTCTTGCCGAGGGACAGCAGGGGATTTTTCATTACCTCGGCGAGTCAGGCGCTTACGTCGGCGCCAGGCTGGCCGGTCTGTTGCGGCCGCTGGAGAGCATGATCGAACAGACCCGGCGCAACGAATCAGAACTGGCCGGCATGATCGACGCACACGGTGGACAGATTTCGCCGATCGTCGTCAACATGGAGATGCAGACCCTGGCGTACTTGGGGGTTGAGTTCCTGCTGCCGAAACTGATCGCGGAGAAGAAGGCAACAATCGCTCGTTATCAGGAATCGATCAAAGCCGTCGGCGAGACGTCGTCAGATGGCCAGGTTCTCACACGGCAATTATCCGGCCATCTCGAGGATTTGGCGCGGCTGGAATCATTCACTCAACGCGGATGATTTAAACACAGAGATTCCAGTGCAGCTTCGCAGCGAACCAGGAAGATTAAACACGAAGTCACGAAGGCACGAAGCAGTGCTTGGTATTGGTGACCGATTATGCGATGGACATCATCTGGGTGTTTGTTTTGATCAGATTGGTGATGCCTGGAACCAAGGCGCTCGATTGCCAGGAACCGCTTCGTGTCTTCGTGACTTCGTGTTTAATCTCTTCTGTGTTTCATCTATTTTCGTACAATTTTGCGAACAATAATGACCGCCCAACTCATCACTCTCACCGTTCTCGCCTCCGGTTCGGGGACCACTCTCCAGAACCTGATCGACCTCATTGCCGCGGGGCGACTCAATGCGAGAATTGTTCTCTTCATTGCCTCACGCCCTGGCATCAAGGCCATCGACCGTGCCCGTTTGGCCGGGATTCCCGCACACATTGTGGAGCGGAAGCCGTACACCTCGCCCGAGCCGTTCTCGGACGATGTCTTCAAGCTGATCGATGCGGCCAATCCCGATCTGGTCTGTTGTGCCGGCTGGCTGTCCAAGCTTGTCATCCCCGCGCGCTGGCTCGGCCGGATCATGAACATCCATCCGGCGCTGCTCCCGAAGTTCGGCGGCAAAGGCATGTTCGGCCACCACGTCCACGAGGCCGTCCTGGCCCATGGCTGCAAGGTTTCCGGCTGCACCGTGCATTTCGTTGACGACCAGTACGACGCCGGCCCGATCATCCTCCAGCGAACGTGCCCCGTGCTCGAAGGCGACACCCCCGACACCCTGGCCGCCCGGGTTTTCGAGGAGGAGAAGCTGGCCTACCCCGAAGCGATCCGGCTCTTTCAGAACGGCCGCCTGAAGATCCAGGGTCGACGGGTGGAGATTACTGAATCGCCTCACGCCCCCGCGATGTAGCCCTTCTGCTTGAAGTGCGCGATTGCTTCATCCGTCGACCGGAATACGCGCGTCGCAGTCTCCGTGATGAACGGCGACGGCATCGCCCGGCAGGTCCACACGACGTATACATCCTTGCCCCCCTCGTAGGCATGGTGCAGTTCCCGCTCCACGCCGGAGGAAAGCCCTGGTTTGCCATTCGGCAGTTCCGGGATGTAGGAAACGATCATGTCCGACTGGTCCACCATCTTGAAATCGCGGGCGTAGATCTGGCCCATGATGTCGCCGGAGATCTGCAGCACGTCGGCCGTTTTGAGCGTCACCGGGCCGTCGGCCGCCTGGACGTCAATGGTGGCCCGCCCGGCCAGTTGGGCATCCTCGGCGGCCTTGTGCAGGCAGAACTCGTCGACATCGCCGGGATCGAAACAGGTGAAGTGCTGATTGATGGTCGCCTTGAATTTCTCGATTTCGGCCAGCGTGTCGGGCAGGTCCATCACATGGCTCATGGGGAACGACATGTAGACCTTCTTCATCTGCGGCTCGAACATCAGCCGGTAGACGGTCTGCACCGTCATGCGGCTGCGGCCGCGGGAGATCATGTAGAAGTGGCCGTAGCCTCGCGTGATGGTGGCGATGATCTCGGTGGCGAGCAGTTCCTCCTCGCGCCACATCATGATGTCCTTGAGCGTGTGGTCGATGTCGTGGTCGTGTTCCAGCCGCTGGTGGACGCTTTCGGCGTTGTCCAGGAGCATCATGTACTGGTCGGCGTTGAAGGCCTTGATCTGGTCATAGTCAAAGGCCGCGAACAGACCGTGGCGCCAGCGGAAAGTCGCATGGGTGTTGACCAGGACGTTCTCATGGTTCTCGGCCTCGCGGAGGATCTCCTTGAAGACGGCGCGGCGCAGCGTGTTCAAACGCGAGATCGGCAGGTTGAGAATCCGGCCGGCCGGGACGTCCGGGGCTTCTTCGTACATCATCTTGCCGACGTGGAAGATCTTCAGGGGCTTGCGGTTCTGGCGGGCGAGTTCCTCCAGTTCCTGAATATAGGGGATCTTATCGACGCCGACCTGGCCGGTGATGATCACACGCATAGAAACCTTTGGAGAGATGGAATCCCGGGAAACGGATACGCCTGTTCAGGACTGACGGGGGCATCCGTCAGAAAAGAGCTTCCAGCCGCGCGATCTCATCGCGGAGCCGGGCCGCCTCTTCGTACTTCTCGTCCTTGAGCGCACGCTGCAGATCCTTCTTCAACTGCCGCATTGGGTCCGGCGGCAGGTGAACGCGGATCTCGGACGCCAGCTTCTTGAGGATTCGCACCTCATTGGCCTGTCGGTACGCCTCAATCTGCTCGAAACGCATGAAGAATCGTTTAATTTCGCGCAACCCGTTCCTGACGATGAGCATGGCCTCGGAATAGTTCTCCTGCTCGACCTCGATGGCGGCCGTCGCCCGGGTGTACATCATGACGATATACGGCCGGTATTGTTCGAGGACCAGACGGTCGTGATCGTCGATGGCGTACTTGCCGCACAGGTCAAGCACGCGGAGATTGCGCGCCGTGTCCCGGGCGACGCCGGCATATTCGCCCAGAACGAAGAGGCTCAGGTAGCGGTTGTGGTACATGAGGGTTTCTTCACGCAGGTTCTGGCATTGCGCGGGAGTCAGATGGAAGCCAAGTTCCGTGCCGTTGCGCTCCTTGTGTTCCTTCAGCCGTTGATCGTGAAATTCGAGCAGGGACTCGCACCCGTGCGGCCGCTGGCCATCAGGCCGGCCGTCGGTTTCCATCTGAAGAAGGCCCAGATCGAGGCGCATCTGCAGCTTGGGAGTTCCGTTGGCCCCGATGACCTTGCGGACGTTGATGGTTCCGGGCTCATAGTCCCAGCCCTGGAGAATGGACGAGATGTCCTTCGACGGCAGCCACCCGCTCTTGCCTGACGAGGACTTATCAACCGGCATACAGCCTCCTGAAACGACACGCCACAGTAACTAGGACACTCCAATATTCTAGCGTTTGCGGGCTCCGGGTTAAAATGCAAAACTGGCAGGGTGATTCCCAACAGAAGTATGAAGTACGCCGCGGCGGCATCGGGCACATTACCCAGATTAACATTTGCGAGATGGTTTGAGTATTGGACCGGTTGTTGAGAGGCTGGCGAGAACGTCAATCGTTCTCCTCGCAGTATCCCGGACGATTGCCTGTATATCCACTAGGAGATATCTGAAAAGCCGATGGACAGTGAACGATGAAGGAGACAGTCATGGTTCCGTGTCATGTACGTTGTCAGGTTCCGAAAACAGCGAGGCGATCGCCTCACCTCTCGTGACTGGGCGCGGCGATCTTTACTCCGGGAAGCGCCGCGCGCAGTTTCTCGACTCCCGCCGCCGTGACGTTCGTGGAAGACAGGCAAACCGTCTGGAGCCCCTTGAGTTCCTTGAGGTGGATCAAGCCGGCATCGGTGACCGCGGTGCCCCACAAATTCAGCCGCGTGAGCTTGTTCAACCTGGTGAGGTGGGCCAAGCCGGCGTCGGTAATCCGCGTGTCTCGCAGGTCAAGATCCTGAAGTTCCCTGAAGCCGTTGAGATGGATCAGTCCCGCATCAGTGACCTCCGTTCCGTCCAGAGAGAGACCTTGGAGCCTCTCGAGTGGCTTTAGGCGGGCAAGTCCAGCGTCGGTGACCTGCGTGGAATTCAGGGATAGCCAACGCAGGCTCCGAAGGTCCTGGAGGCAGGCCAAATCGGCGTCGGCTGTTGGCTGGGTACACTGTACGTTGTATGCCCGGTCCAGCACCCGCCCCGCCGATCCGAGATAACGGTTGAGCTTTGTCTCGCATAGAGGCTTGCGACCCCACACAACCACCTGCAGCCTGGCAAGAGTCGTCTGTTCGTTTTTCCAGTCCCAGTACAACCAGCCCCAACTCATCGCCAATAAGAGCCCCAGTGACAGGAGAAGGACCGCTGTCCGCCTGGTCCAGCGCCACACCGCTCCGCGCGGCGGGCGGGTGAGGAACGTCTTGCGGTTAGCGGGATCGAACGCCCGGCCGCACTCGGGGCAGCGGTGGGGAGCGGGTTGGCCGCGGAGGTCGTAGCCGCAAGCGCAGCAGAAGATAGCCGCAGTTAAGTTGCTGGCCCCGCTTGGCATGTGGCGTATTGTCGCCCGCGGCAACCCGGGTCGCAAGTTCGGGGAGAATCCAGACGTTCGAGAGTGATGCCACGGCGCCTGGTTAGTGGGTGACACCCGTCCTGAGATCGCCTCAGTCGTCATTCAAATACGGCATCCCCTCGGGCTGGAGAATGGAGGTTGGGGACACCGGGCCGCCCGACGCCACATACTCGAACAATTCGCGCACCTCATCGCCCCGCAACGGGAAGGAACCCAACTCGCCCAGTCTCACCCAGGTGGCCCCGAGTGACTCGTGATCCGGCACACTCTTGGGCGGGGTGTCGTCGGCCGGCTCGGCGAGAAAAACCACACGCATTCGCGCGCCGTCCTGGCGAGGGGTGTGCTCGACGCGAATCACGCCGACGATGCGAATCGGGATGCCGGCCTCCTCCAGCGTTTCGCGGCGAGCGGCCATCATGAACGATTCGCCCATCTCCACCCGGCCGGCCGGGAGATACCAAAGCTGGTCGTGCTTGCGCTCGTGGACGAGCAAGAATCGATCGTCGCAACGAACAACGACGACCGCGAAACACCAGGTTGGGATGGGGTCGCGGGCCATGGGCGGCAATATACGAGGGCTTCACCGCGGATGCGAACGCGCTGTCACTTCACGATTCTCGCCAAGGAGATTCCCTTGTGCGGTTTGCTAATCGCGGGATCGCTGGGATCGTAAAGCACGACCAGGCTGGCGCCGATCGCGAGATCGCTGGTGCCGAATGTCGCCTGGGCTGAGCCTTGTCGTGTCGCTCCGTCGCCGGAGGTGTACTTGTAATGGGTCTTGGCGTATTTGCCCCGGGTCTGGTCCGTGACCGTGCCGTTTACGGCCACGCCCGCTTCGCAGAGGCGCCGATCACGGCGAATGGAGCGCTCCATAACCACGACGCCCACGAACACAAAAGCGCCGAATACCAGGCCCAGGGTGGTGTTCCTTCGCTCGGCGGCGGTGCCATCGTCGGCCCGCACCTCACCGAACGCTTTCACACGTGGGTTGGCCGGCAGATAGGTAATGGTTGCCGGAGAACCGATGGCGGTCGCGTCGTACTGCTCGGAGTTGACGCGGGTCAAGCCCGTGTACTCCCGGGCATCCACCACGTATTTGTAGTGCAGCGTGTGACTCGATCGGGAATAGGTCTTTTCCGCGATCGTCCCGGCCACCTGCCGGCCCTGGGAATACAGGCTGTCCAGCCGCGACCGTTCGCTCCTGCCGTAGGAAATGAAGAAGACCGCCACCGCGACGGTGAGCAGGATCAGAAACCACCGCAACACATGGGCACGTTTTCTGGTCTGCACCATGCGAGGAGGCTGGCCCAGGTCCAATTCAGTCGGCTTTGTCCCGGCCGCGGATTTGAGAATCATGTTTCACCCTTGCGTCAGCACCCTAATGACATCGTCACGAACACGGATACGATCTTCGCTGATATCATGCCGTTTGCGGCTCTTTTGCCAAGGGCCAGTAGAGCTGACGCCCTCGTCGGCTGTGCTTGAAGATGTCACTCGAAACGGCCGGTGAGGGCACCGGCCCTACTTGGTCATCGGGATCAAGAAAATCAGGGTGGGCGGGTTGCGTATCTTTGTGGAGCCGACGCCCTCGTCGGCTGTGCTTTGGGGTGGCATTCGAAACGGCCGGTGAGGGCACCGGCCCTACTTGGTCAGCGGGATAAAGAAAACCACGGCTGGCGGGTTGCGTATCATTGGAACGTGGGCGAAAATGAGGCCAGTGACTTATGGCCGAGCCGGTTAAATGTGCCTGTCCGTCCTGCCAGTGCATCGTGCCGCGCGACAAGGGCGTCGTGCGCGACGGAAAGGTGTACTGCAGCGAGGCGTGCGCGTATGAGTGTACGCCGCAGACGTGCCTGTGTGTGCATGATCGGTGCGAACCGCATGGCCACGAGCACAAGCAGGGGCCGCATCGCTGACCGTTTTCCGCTGTCCGCGTTCGGAGTTCAAGTTTCAGCTTGTCGTCCGGTGGCGATGTCCCCAAAAACACGCTGAAGCGTGAACTCCGAACGGCACCGCCTACAATCCCCCACCTATGAGCAGCAGCCCGATCCACGCACTGCACGAATCCGCCGGCGCCGAGTTTCAGGACTACGCGGGCACGCCGATCGTCCTGACCTTTGGCCAGCCACAGGCCGAATACAGCGCGATTCGCAAATCGGCGGCCATCATCGACTTCCCGCAGCGCGGGTTCATCGAGATCGGCGGGCCGGATCGGCTGGCATTTCTCAACAATCTCCTGACCAACCAGACCTGGAACAAGAACACGAAGACGGGTCTGGCGGCGGGGACCGGGATTTACTCGTATCTGCTGAACACCAAAGGCCGGATTCTCAGCGATATGATGGTGTTGGAACTTGGCGAGCGGACGCTGATTGAGGTGGATGGGCGGAATATCGAGACGATTCGGGAGTTTCTTGGCAAGTACCTCTTCCGCGAGAAAGTCACGATTGCCGGCCGGGCTGGTGAGTTGTGGAAACTGTTTCTGACCGGCCCGCGGGCGTTCGAATCGCTGCTCAAGGCGAGTGGCCAGACGATGGGCGCGCCGGCGGAGTTGAGCGTGGTGACGCTCGCGATTGCCGGGGCGAATGTTGTCGTGTACCGGGATGATCTCTGTGGAGTGCCGGGCTATGTGCTGATTGTGCCAACGGAGGGACTCGAAGGGGTGTGGCGGGCGTTTACGCACGATCCGGCGAGCGTGGGAACGCCGGTGAATTCCGCCGGTGAGGACACCGGCGGCACTGGCCGGCCCGAGCAATTCCTCAAGTTCACGGGGCTGGCCCGGCCGGCCGGCTGGGCGGCGTTCAATACCGTGCGGATCGAGGCTGGGCGGCCGATATTTGGGATCGACTACGACGAATCCGTGCTGCCGGCCGAGACGGGGCAGCTCAATCGCGCGGTGTCGTTCACCAAGGGGTGCTACCTGGGGCAGGAGATCGTTGCCCGAATGCACGCACGCGAGCAGGTTGCCCGGCTGGTTGTGGGCATACGCATGGATGAGGATGCGTTGCCAGTGGCCGGGACGAAGATCCACGACGCGGCGGGGAATGAGGTGGGCGGGATCACGAGTTCGACGATATCGCCCGTGTTGTCTAATGCTGCCATCTGTCTGGGAGTTGTGCGGCGGGCGCAGGCGGGGCTGGGGATGAAGTTGCAGATTCCGGCGGAGGGTGCCATGCGCACGGGGACGGTCGTGGAATTGCCGTTTGTCCGATGAGGGGATCTACTTACGCCCGGCATTCGCGCGGGGCGCGGCCGGTTTGCTGGCGGAACACCGTGGCGAAATATTGACTGGACGAAAAACCGCAAGCCATGGCAACCTGGGTGACGCTCATCTCCGGGCGCGTGCGGAGCATGGTTTCGGCCGCGTCGATACGCAGGCGGGTCAGGTATTCCAGGGGCGAGAGGTTGCTGATTTGCCGGCAATAGTGGGCAAAGCGCGTACGTCCCAGGCCGCAATGCTCGGCCATGGCGTCGACCGTCCAGGGGTGATCGAGATGGTGCCGCAGATCGGCCAGGAACAACTCGATGTGGCGGAGCGTGCTGGTCAGGCTCTGGTCGAGCGCGATGTTCTTGCTGGTGAGCAGATCGAGCACTTCGAGCAGCAGTTGGTTGATGCACAGTTTCAAGCGGGTGGCGTCGATGTGGGTGACGGCTTCGTCGCAGAGGCCGCTGAGCATTTCGAAGCGCTGTGCGATGTGCGGGTCGGCCCGCCACACGGGGTGTTCGTTGTAGCGAAGCAAACGAGTGAGACGGGCGAGTTCGGCCTCGGAAAGGATAAGCCACTTGGGCCAGCGCCAGGGCTGGTTCGGGCGGCGGACGCCGACGTCGAGGATCAGCCAGTGCAATCGCGAGGCGGTGACATGCGGCGCACCGACGCGGTGGCGCTGCCAGGGGCGGGTGATGGTCAGGTGGCCGTGACGGAGATGGTAGTCGCAGCCGTCGACGGCGAAATCGACTTTGCCGCGAGCGAGGTAGGTGAACTCGATGCCCTCGTTGCGATGCCAGTCCAAGCCCCAGGTCTGGTCATCGCGGGCGTCCCAATAGCCCACGGTACGAAGTTCGGGCAGCAGGCGGCTGGCCATGGGCAGGACCGGGTAGGGGGGATGGCCGACGGCCTGAAAGCTGACTTTGCCGGCTTTTGCGGCCGCTTCGAGGGGACCGCAGGTATCGGCGTGATACCACTGCCGGGGACCGTGGAAGATGACGGGGCGTGGCAAGGACATGTTCAAAAAACGCCAATCCGGAAACTTGCTCCAGTTTGGCGAAGAGGTCAAGGGTGTCAAGGAGAATCTCAAGGAGCAGATTTGAAATCTGAGATTTGAAATCGCAAATCTGAAATCTGAAAATGCGCCTTTCCCCAAAAGGCCACCGACCGACGCCGCCCAGAGGGGCGCCGCGTCGGCCGTTGCCTCACTCGAACTGTTCGGGGCGAACCTTCCTCAGAAGGAACCCATTCGCCCGGCCGCCCGCCGACCCTCAAAAGGAGCCTCGGCGGAGGCATCCAGGACAAACCCTCCTCAAAAAGAACCCGCTTGCCCAGCCAGCTTACCGCGCGTCCAGAGACGCCGCGGCGCCGTCGTCCCGGGCGAACCCTCCTCAGAAGGAACCCGCGCGCCCGGCCCGCCCGCCGTCCCTCAAAAGGCGCCCCGGCGGGGGCATTCAGGCGAAGGCTCCTCAGAAGGAAACCGCTCGCCCGGCCACCCACCGCGCGTCCGTAGACACGTCGGCGGGGGCGTCGCGGCCGTACATCATCGCATCTGACGTCGCAGCCGTGACAATGATGATGTGCAATACGCGGGCGTTGGAAGCAAGCGGTCGGCGACTATTCTTGCCTCTTTCCCTCACCTCTTTACTTTTTCGCGTCCGGCAGCAGGATTACTGGGCTATGTCCTATGTCTGGCTCAACAACGAGTTCGTCGATGAATCGCAAGCGTCCATTTCCGTGCGCGACACGGGGCTGCTGCACGCGGCCGGCGTGTTCACCACCATGCGCTCGTACAGTGGGCAGGTGTTTCGCGTCGCGGATCATCTGCGCCGACTGCGATCGAGCTGCGACGCCATGTCGATTCCGCTGGCATTTGAGGATGGCGCGCTCACCGCTGCGATCTCGGACGTGCTGGAGAGGAACGAACTGGCCGAGGCGCGGCTGCGGCTCACCATCACGCGCGGGGCGCCGGATGCGACCGGGTCGAACCTGGTGCCCAGCGTCCTGCTGACCGCGTCGCCGTTTCAGGCGTATCCGGCCGTCTATTACCACAAGGGCATGACGGCGATTGTTCTCGACCAGCAGAAACTCAATCCCTACGACTTCCAGGCCGGGCATAAGACGCTGAACTATTTCTCGCGACTGGCCGCCCTGCGCGATGCCGGAGCGAAAGGGGCGGGCGAGGCGCTCTGGTTTGACGTACACAATCAATTGCAGTCGGGATCGATCAGCAACGTGTTCGTGGTGAAAGGGGATGAGGTGCTGACGCCGCCGGTGGCCGAGGAATTGGCCGATCCCGCCGTGGCCGCGGGTGTCGCCGCCAAGCGTAGTGCGGTGCTGCCTGGTGTGACCCGGCGGGTCGTGCTGGAGCTTTGCCGCAAGGATGAAATCGTCGCCCGTCCGGCCGCGATCAATATCGAAATGCTGCTGGCGGCCGACGAGGTGTTTCTGACCAACAGCATCATGGGGTTGATGCCCATATGCCGGATCGAGCGGCATGCCGTCGGAAACGACCGGCCGGGTCCGGTCTATTCGCGACTTGCGGAGCTGTACGAGAACGAACTGAAGCGGACGCTGGCAAACGAAGAAGGGTGATCGGTCATCAGTGATCGGTGATCGGTAGGACGGAATACCGATCACTGATGACTGATGACCGATGACTGATGACTGATCACTGATCACCGAGTTCTCACCCTGCTCGCATCGCCGGCGGGACGGGAGACTCGGGTTCTTTGCCGAGGCAGTCGAGGAACCGGCCGAGCAGTTCGGTGCCGGGGCGCGGCGGAGGTTCGGGGTTCTTCGCGGCCCATTCCAGGGCGAGCGTCAGGGGGATCCATTGCAGGTACGGCTTGTCCGGCACATCGTCGAGGTGCATGAGGGCGGCCGAGGCGCGGGCGGCGATCGGCAACGGCCGAATTGTTTCTTTGGTGGGATTCTTGCAGAACTCGGGGTCCGATGTCACCAGGAATTCGCGGCAGATGATCGGGCGGTCAGCGTAGATCGAGCATGATTCGTCTTCGAGAAACGGGCAGGCCATCTGCAGGCTGAAGTACTGTCCGGAGACATCGTCGATTTCCTGCTCGCTGCGCCGGCCCGGTTCCCAGAGCTTTTCGGCCATTCCGTTGGTTTGGAGTGTTTTGACGATTTGCGCAAATCGCTCCAGAATCAGCGATCGGCGCGGCTCGGGCATTTGTTCGATCACCTGCCTGATTTCGTACGTCTCGCTGAGCGCGATCGGTACGAGTTGCCGGCAGCACGCTCCGCAAGCGGGTTTGCAGGACGCGGTCCGGCCCATGTCGCGGACCATCTTCTCTGACGCGTTGAGAATGGCGCCCGTGAAGGCACGCACGACGGGCAGCATAATGCGCGTGGCCACGGGCTTCTTGGAGACGGGCACCTGGGTTTGGAATTCGATGCCGCTCAGGGCGATGTTGACATGAGCGACCGCCATTTCGGACGCCGGGTTGCTTGCTGGCTGCGTCATGATGACAATGATACCCGTCCGGACGCAACATGAGGAACACGACCGTGAAAACTTTGCCGCTGATTCTGCTGGTACTATTGTCTTCGCCGGGTTGCACCGAGAAGAAGCCGGAGCCGGCCGCACCGACCTCGCGCCCGCTGGCCACCCTGAGCGAGATCTTCCACGCCAAGCGCATTGTCCCGCAGCCGCCGGCGAGCACGATTCTCGCGGCCGGCGAACTGCCGCTGGTCTACCAGTTTGGCCTGGGCGGCTCGGTGAAGCTCTATGATGCCACCGCTCGCACACAACTCTGGTCGGCCACGGTCGGGCCGGGTTCCATTATCGTCGTCGATGCCAACGGAGTTGTCGTCAGAGGCGTCCGCGTACTGCCCGGCCGGCTCGATCCGGACCGGCGGTATGAGCTGTGGTTTGAGCCGTGATGTTCAGTCCATCCACCAATCAACCACTGCCCCCGGATCCCAGCGAAGCAACACGAACAATGCTGACCACAACACAAGCACGGCGAGCAGGCGGACTATGCCGCGGCCAACGAAGGATTGTCTGATTATCACCAGCAGGTTCAGCGCGAGAGCGACAATCATCACAGGGATTGCTGAGACCAGTGAAACTCCGGTGACGCCGTGTATCCAGTTGGCGGAGTGTATGTGCAGCGGATCGTCAAGCGACGGCTCGGGCGGGTGGCCGAGAACCAACCACGCAACCAGCCACTCCCCATAAAGCACGATGACGATCCAAAAAGGGTACAGCAATGTCATGTTCGCGGAAATGCAGACCAGCCTTGAATGTGGCGTAGGCGCATGGCTTGCGTAGTCGAGAATCTGGCCCATATCGGGTCTCCGCGATCCGCAAGATACCACACCTGCGGCCCTGGTCCATGGATGTGGATGGCCAACAGCGTAAACTCTGAACACGCTGGCGGGTCGCGTCACTTTGCGGGTAGACTTACCGGAACAGGAGAAACCCATGATCGGCAGGAAACAACTGGTAATTATGCTGGGTCTTTTGCTCGGCGTGTGCATGACGGCCGCGGCGCGCGGCGATGGGATGAGACTCGATCAGCGCTCGCCGATCTACGAAGTCCCGGCCGACAAGCTGCTGGACCTTACCGATGAAGTGACACTGGAAGCCTGGGTGCAGGCCGACAAGATGGGCCAGCCGGGCGGGCGCATTCTGGACAAGACGCAGCCGGGCACGCAGGTGGGGTACATGCTCGACACCTTTCCGGGCAATTCACTGCGACTGCTGAATGCGAAGTCGATGGTCAGTTATCAGGCAAAACTGCCGGCCGACAAGTGGACGCATGTCGTCGGGGTGTACAGCGCCTCGAAGAAGATCGCCAGGCTGTACGTCGATGGCAAGGAAGTGGCCAGCGACAAGGGGGGCGAGTGGCCGAAGATGAAGATCAGCGGGGCGCCGTTGCGGCTGGGGTGCGATCCGGAGGGTGGGAATCGGTTTACCGGCCGCGTTTTGCGGGCGGCCGTGTATGGACGGGCGCTGACGGACGCGGAGGTGGCCGGGCGGACAAAAGAGCCGACCAAGCTGGACGGTGTGCTGGGCGAGTGGGTGTTTGACGGCAAGACGCCGCGCGTGATCAAGCCGGTAAACGGCACGCTGGCGATGGTGCAGGCAGAGGCGACCACGCAGTTCGACGGGCAGTTCGTCGGCGAAGCAGCGCCGCCGGCCGAGCCGCTGAGTTTATGGTATCGCAAGCCGGCCGTGCAGTGGGTCGAGGCGCTGGCGCTGGGCAACGGACGGATGGGCGCGATGGTGTTTGGCGGGATCGATCACGAGCGGCTGCAACTCAACGAAAGCACCTTCTGGGCCGGCGGGCCGTACGATCCGAATCATGCCGACGGCTATGAGGCGTGGATCGAAGCGCGGAAACTCGTGCTCGATGGCAAGTTTACCGAGGCGGAAAAGTTCAGCGGGAAACTGCTGGCCAGGCCGGGCGGGCAGATGTCGTATCAGCCGATTGGCGATCTGATCATCGAGGCGGCGCCAGCGGAAAAGGTGGAGAATTACCGCCGCGACCTGAGCCTGGATACCGCCACGGCGACCGTGTCGTATACGGTGGATGGCGTCAGGTATCTGCGCGAGATGTTTATCAGTCCGGTGGACCAGGTGATGGTGGTGCGGTTATCGGCCGACAAGCCGGGCAAGCTGACATGCTCGCTCGGGATGAAGAGCCCGCAGAAAGTGACCGTCGGCGTCGAGGGCTCGGACACGCTGGTGATGCAGGGCGTCGGGCCGGATTACCGGGGAATCGCCGGAGCGCTCAAGTTCGACTGCCGGGCAAAGGTGACGGCCAGTGGTGGCAAGGTGTCGGTCGACGGGGCTCGCGTGAAGATCGACGCGGCGGATTCGGCCGTGGTGCTGCTGGCGATTGCGACCAGCTACAAGAGCTACAAGGATGTCTCCCGCGAGCCGGCCACGATCACCGTGCCGCAGCTTGCGAAGGCGGCCGCGCAGAAGATCGAGGATATTCGCAGCCGGCATGTGACCGAGTATCAGCGGCTGTTCCGGCGCGTGAGCATCGATTTTGGCCGCACACCCGCGGCCGACAAGCCGACGGATGAGCGCCTGAAGAATTTCGCCGGTGGCGTGGCCGACCCGCAACTGGCGGCGCTGTATTACCAGTTCGGGCGTTACCTGCTGATCTCGGCGTCGCGTCCGGGCGGCCAGGCGGCGACGTTGCAGGGGTTGTGGAACGAAAGCCGCAATCCGCCGTGGGACAGCAAGTACACCATCAATATCAACACCGAAATGAACTACTGGCCGGCCGAGACGGCGAACCTGGGCGAGTGCGCCCAGCCGCTGATCGACATGGTGAAGGAGCTGTCGGAATCGGGCGCGCGGACGGCGAAGGTCATGTTCCACGCCCGTGGCTGGGTCTGTTTCCACAACACCGATGGCTGGCGGGCGACGGCGTACATCGACGGTCCGTGGGCATTCACGCCGACCTGCGGCGCGTGGCTCAGCACGCACCTGTGGGAGCATTACCAGTTCGGCGGCGACAAGAAGTATCTCGCCGAGGTGTATCCGGTGTTCAAGGGCGCCAGCGAGTTCTTCCTCGATACCCTGGCCGAGCATCCGAAGTACAAGTGGCTGGTGGTGGCGCCGAGCGCCTCACCCGAGAATCATCCGCCCGGCCGACCATGCTTCTGCGTCGGGGCGACGATGGAGACCCAGATCGTG
>JANYKD010000457.1 GCA_025361735.1 Phycisphaerales bacterium | reverse complement strand
TGGCGTCCGGCTGCTCGACAACCGGCGCAATGAGGATCGTCCTGGTGGTCTTGCCGACCAGGCCGGCGCTGTCCCGCGTCGCCATGTTCAGCGTGTACTTGCCCGGCTTGGTGAATGTGTAGGTGACGCTCTTGGCCTCGCTCACGTTGGCGGGCGTGTAGGGAAGGCTGAGTTTGCCGACCAGGCTCCATGAAACCAGCAGCGTGTTGGTCGGCGCGGAGTCGCCAGGCTTGAATTTAATCGTCACCGGCTGATTGGGAACCGCAGCAGCAAACGCGTCGATCTTCGGTGCGGGCTTGACGTTCACCACATTGGCCACGAAACCGAGCTTCACCTTCTCGCCGTTGTTTCGCGTACCTGTAAGTTCGGCCTGATAGGTTCCGAACAGCACGTAGTCATGCGCAAGATGCGTATTGTCCCATTCCTGGTCTGTTGTCGTGCCATCGCCCCAGACGATGTGCCAGGATTGAATCTGCTTGAAGTAATCGGCCGGTTGATGCACGGATATCAACACGGGCTTTCCTTCGTACATCTTCGCCGGCACATGCAGCGAAATATCCGTCGGTTGACCGTTCAAAAGGAGACGGCCCTCAAGTGCTTCCATACACGGATTGCGATTGGGATTCTGTTGCGTCATATCAAATGACTATGGTGAGGCCAAACGGCCCGCGAGTCAAATCCGCGGCCGGTCTTTCGGTCACACGTTGGCGGAGAAACCCCGGTTCACTCAGGCAAACCGGTGCCGCGCTGGCGCGCGAAGAACCGCGATCAACGATCGCGGCTACAGCCTGCGTAAACCGCATTGGGCTCACGCCATCCAATCCCGCGTTCGCTTCAGTTCGCCCGAAAGAATCCGGTTGGCGATGGTGATATTCTCATGCACCTGGAAGTCGAACATGCCCACCAGCGCGAAGTCGGCGCCGTTCTCATAGGCGTACTTGAACCCGTCACGTGGATGCACCGCCCCGGCCGCCAGCACCTTATACGCGATCCATGGCCGCTTCAGCTTGCTCATGAACTCGATGACTTCCTTCGGTTCCTTGCACCAGTAGTTGTCGCAACCGTAGTTGTCGATCACGTCCTTGGTCTGGTCCGGCTTCCGAGCCGACCAGTAGTTCGTGTTGTGCAGCGTCTTCACGTAGAAGTCCGGGGCGATCCCGGCCTGTTCGATCGCCATCGGCGTGCGCAGTTCGTGTCCGGCGCAGCCGGCGATCAGACCATTATCCTTGATGATCTTGATGAGTTCCCCAATTACGCCGATCTTTCCGTCACGGGACCACAGATCGCCAAGATTGCCCACGAGGAACGCGCCTGAAGCCCCTGCATACACGGCCTGCTTCACCGCGATCTCGAGTTCCTTCTCGGCCGGATTGATCTGCGCGAGATACTGGATCTTGCCGCCTTGTTCGCGGTATTTCTTGTAGACACGGATCGCGTTGGGATCGCCGGGATACGCGACCATGGTGTTGACGCCCAGTTGTTCGCAGACCTTCCAGGTCTCGAGAATCTTCTCATCGGTGAAATAGTGCTTGAGCAGGTTCGAGACGTAGATCAGGTCGCGGCTGTGGCCGTAGCCACTGATGAGATTCCCGCCGCAAATGAGCCGACTGATTTCCACCTTGCCGATCTTGCCCGTCCAGTTCTTGCACAGGGCGATGGGCTTGGGCGCCGGCGCCGCCTCGGCGGCCATGGCACTGTTGACCAGCAGCCGCTCCTCCATGCTGACCAACGCGGGTGCGGCCACGGCCGTGGCAATCGACTTCTTCAGGAAACTCCGACGTCCGATGTTGGGGTTCTGGCTCATGGCGGGGAAGTGTACCCAAGAGTGCGTTTTGACGAAAGCAGAAAATAGCGAAAGTTTACGCTTGCGGACCCGATAATCCGTGATTTCATTTTCACTGAAAACACAATGCTTGAAACCCTTGAAACGACTCGCCTCACCGGCCAGAGCATGCTACTGTCACAAATCATGGCAAGCGACACTCACGCAGTCACCGGCGCTTTCGGCTATTCCGGCCGCCACATCGCACGTCTGCTGCTGGCGGCCGGCCATCGGGTGATCACGCTCACCAATTCGCTCCACCGGGAGAATCCCTTCGGCGATGCGGTCCGTGCCTTCCCTTTTGACTTCGACGAGCCCGCCCGACTCATCGAACATCTGCGCGGCGTCGATGTCCTTTACAACACCTACTGGGTCCGCTTCAACCACGCCACCTTTACCCACGCCCAGGCGGTGCAGAACACACTCACGCTCTTCGCCGCCGCCAAAGAAGCCGGCGTGCGCCGCATCGTCCATGTCAGCATCACCAATCCTTCCGAGGATTCGCCGCTGGAATATTTCCACGGCAAGGCCCGACTCGAACGCGCTCTGCGCGAGTCCGGCACCTCCCACGCCATCGTACGCCCCGCGGTTCTCTTCGGCGACCAGGACATCCTCATCAACAACATCGCCTACATGCTCCGCCACCTGCCGTTCTTCGGCGTCTTCGGCGACGGCAACTACGGCATCCAGCCGATCCATGTGGAAGACTTCGCCGGCCTGATCGTGGAACAGGGCCGCTCGACAGAGAACGCGCTCATCAACGCTGTCGGGCCGGAGACGTTCATGTTTCGCGGCCTCGTGGAAGCCATCGCGAAGATCATCGACGTCCACCGGCCGATCATCTCCGTACCGCCGGGCATCGGCTACGTCGTGGCGAAGCTGGCCGGCTGGATGCTGGGCGATGTGCTGCTGACGCGCGAGGAGATCACCGGACTCATGTCCGGGCTGCTGAAGGTGGACACACCACCGACGGGCCGAATCAAACTGACCGAATGGGCAAAAGATAACGCCGCCACCCTGGGCATCACCTACAGCAACGAGCTTGCTCGGCGGCGCGGCCGGCCATGATGGCGACGGCTGCGCGATACCCAAGGCCCAATCTCACTTCGTACCCGTTCCCTCGAACACGTACAGCAGGATCGACCCCGCCGGCATCCCGCCCTTGGCCCCGCCGCTAGCCTCGTTCACGACGAGCGTGCCATCCTTGATCGCCGCCACGGGAATTTCCCGCGTCTCGGGCTGGATGTTCAGTTTCTCCCGGTTGCTTTGCCGCGGGTCACCGGCCAGTTTGTGCAGCGTGATCTTCCCGGCCGACTTGAACGGCAGCCGTAGCGTCACCGCCGTCGAGCCATCGCCAAACTCATGCCCATCGTGTTTGCCATCCAACTTGCGCGACACCACAAACACCGACCATCGTTCGCCATCGCGCATCGCATACGCGCCGACCAGCGGATGTGTCTTCTTGTCCCACTGGATCGTCGGCGTGGACTTTTCTTCCACGCTCATCAGATCGCCGCCGGCGAAGCGGTTTCGCATCGCCAGCGCCTGCCAGCCCGGGCTCGGCCGGAATCCATCCCACAGCGGCGTGTGGCTGTTCCAGTACATCCCCTGTCCATAGCCCAGGAAATTCTGGTATGTCCAACCGTAGGCATAGCTGCGCATCCACGCATCCAGTGCCGCCACGCCCATGGCCAGCGACTTGCCATACTTTTCGTTGGCCAGTTTCTGCTCGGGCGAGTCCCGCCCCGGCAGCGCATAACCGCTCGGCCCGCCTTCGTATGCCACGATGTCATACGCGTGGTGCGTCTTCTCCAGCGCATCGCGGGCCGCGCCCATCTTGATCTGGCTCGCTTCCGGCCCCGTGAGGAATGCCAGCAGCGTCGCCTGCACGCCGTGATCGTCGAACACCGCGCCCGCCTTGTCGCCTGTCTCCCACTTGGGCCCGACATAATTCGCGTGGCCCAGCGCCGTGGCCCCGGGGCAGTTCTGCATGGCCTCCTCGCCATAGCCGCGCACCTTGCCATCCTTCTCGACGCTGCCGTTGTAACCCGCGCCCAGGTTGAACCGCAGCTTGCGATCCAACTCCTGCGACTTCCAATACGGGCTGCTCTTCATTGTCTCGATGAGGTGCCGGCAAAACAGCCCGTATTCGGGACCCCCCTGCCAGATCGCGTTGTACCGTCCGAACCCCAGCCAGTCCGCGAAATGCCCGTTGTGCCAGGTCTCGTTGCCGAACTCGAGAATGATCTCCGCAAACTCCTCCGTCCATGGCGTGCCCACGCCGCGCTGCTGGTATCGTCGAAACGCCCACGGTTTGGCCTGCGGCGTGTCCCGCTGCGGATCGTACGGAGCGGCCAGATACTCCACGAAATTCAACCAGTCCTGCTCGGTGTGCAGGATGTGCTGCAGCACCAGCCACGGCCGCATCCGCGTCTGCGGCGAGTCCCCCGTGCGCAGGTCGAACGACAATCCCATCGGCAACGTCATCTGCATCGTCCCGCGGACGGATGTGCTCCAGTCAGGATTGACGGCCGAGCTGGCATGCCAACTCAGGATCGACGACATCGTGGCATCGCGATTGAGAAACCAGATCCGGTGCGCTCCCTTCGGCCCGGCCGCCGGCTGACTCGCCAGCAATTCATCGAGCACCGTCTGATTCGGCACATAAAGCTTCTCCGCGTCTTCCGCCCGATCCACGCGGAAGATCCGGCAGTTGTCCATCCACAGCGTGCCCGGCCCCGTGAACGCGAACGTGTGGCCAAAGTGCATCGGCTGCGTCGGCCGATCAGGGCCGGCGAAATCGAATGTGTACTTGCGCCATTCGCCGGTGACACCAAACGTATTCTTGAGACCCGGATAGCCATTCCCGTACGAGAACGTCACCGCGCCGTTGCCACCCAGTCCCTCCTGCCGCAGCCAGACTTCCAGGCGATACTGCTTGCCCGGCTCCAATTGACCGTACCACACCGACTCCCCGCCGTGCTGCGTGCCGATAAACACCGTCTGGCTGATCCGCTGCTCGCCGGCCGCCGCCTGCACCTGCATGCACGTCTCGCCAGGATCAACCATCGCCGCCGGAATCGGCTGGGGATGCGGCACGCATGAAAACGACACGCCCTTGACGTCGCCGCTCCAGTACCACGACGGCCGATCCATCGGATTCCCGATGCCGCGCACGCGCGGGTTCACAAATTTCATGTCGAAGTTGCCAAACCGCTTCTCCAGAACGATGTAGTCCCACTTCTCCAGTTTGGGCGCTCCGTCGGAAACAAAGACCCGCTGCATCTGCTGCGCCGCAGGAACCGTCGAGCGCTTCAGCCGATACCCCACGACGCCCGCTGTCGGGCTGGCCTTCCACGAGAGCGTCACGCACCCATCGCCAGCCGTCGCGGCCAACTCCACCGGCGGCTTCGGTTTGACCTTGGCGCCACCCGCGCCCTGCGTCGCCTTGGCATTCAACACAAACCAGCGAGTATCGCTCCGCCCCTTGGCGTCGGTCACACGCAGTTCCACATGCAAATCCGCGACCTCCGCCGCCGGCGTGCCGGCGATCCGTCCCGTGACCACATCGATCTTCAGGTTCAGACTCGCCGGAAATTCCGTCGGATTACCCTTCTGGTCCAGCACCTCCCATTTGTACGGCGCCGTCCCGCCGCAACTCTTCGGCGTAAACTCAAACCTCGCGCCGCTCTTCAGGTCCGGCACCTTGTCGCCATCCGCACCAATCAGCACGCGCGGCGGTGTATCCGCGCCCGCCTTGGGTGTGACGCTGACTTCATTGGAAATGTCCGACTCGTGATTGTCCGCACCCACCGCCACCACCGCATACCAGTACGTCCGTCCATTCTCCAGGCCCGAATTGTCAGTCACCTTCAGATTGCCATGCCTGATCGAGCCATTGGGAAATGGCGAGCAATACACGTTCGCGATCCACCCGCCGTCGGGAAAGTTCGGGCTTCCTTCAGGGATAATCGTCGTCTTGCCCACGAGCTGGGCATGATCCGCCTTCTCAATGTCCAGGTAGTCGCCCTTGGCCGGCAGCGATTGATTGGCCTTGTCCACCAGCCGGTAGATGCGCACATTCGCCCCGCTCAGAAACCCGCTGGCCCAGAGGTCGTACCAGCTTGTGCCCGGCCCATCAATCTCGAACCAGTTCGCGCCGCAGTTCTTCACGCGGTGCAGGTTCCGCCAATAGACCGGCTCGTTGCCGGAGTTGTGGACGAAGTTGTTGGCCGCCCACTCAACTGCGCCGCACCGGCCCCAGTCGTTGGCCCCCAGCGGCGGCACCTTGTCGCGCGGCCGGAGAACCTGCGTGGTAATGACGAACTCCGCCGCGGCATCCGGATTGGCCGCGACCTCGGCCGCCAGCAGTGTTGATACCGGCGACCAGCCGCAGACCGCGGCGAGAGAAAGTACGATAGCGAAGTGGCAACGCTTGCTGTTCATGACATCATCCTTTGCTTCAGCACGTCCCTCACGGCTTAATATACTTCCCCAGGAACTTCATCATCTGCTCCGCCGATCGCTGGTAATACAGCCCCAGATTGTGGTCCGTGTCCTTCAAGATGATCAACTCATTGGCCACGCCCAGCTTCTCCAGGTGTTTCGCAAATTCCTCGTTCCCCTCCGGCCGGTCACGATCTCCCTTGATCTGCATGAGCGCCTTGCCCTCCTTCTTCATCATTTCCGCATTCTTCGTCGCGGCCTCCGCCAGCACCGTATCCCCCGGACGCGCCCCGCCGCCCCAGCTCGCCGCAGCGCAAAACAGATCCGGATGCGTGATCAGCAGCCGCGTTGCCCCCGCCCCGCCCATGGAAAACCCGGCGATCGCTCGCGAAGCCGGCTTGGCAATCGTGCGGTAGGACTCATCGATCAACGGAATCAACTCACCCAGGATCATCGTCTCCACTTCCCCGCGGTATCCGCTCACGCCGCCATTGGGAAACACGCAGATAACCGGCGGCAGTGTCCCCTTTTGGATCGCCTGCGCCACATACCCGGAGAACCCGCCCGCATCGGCACTCTCATTGCCGCCCATGCCGTGCAGGAAGTAAATCACCGGAAAGCGCTGCCCCGGCTTCTGGTCATAGCCGGCCGGCGTCCACACAACATAGCCCACATCGCGCCCCATCGCCTTGCTGCTCAGCACATGATGCGACAGACCCGGCCCCCCGGGCAGTTTCGGATTCACCCAACTCACCTGCGCCTGCGGCCGCGTCGTCGGACGAGTCTGCGCGACACTGCGCGGAGACAAACTCACGACAGCCAACAGCACGGTCACCCCAATGCTCGCCCGTAAACTCACGTAGTTTGATCGATGGTTCATGAGACTCCTGGAAAGCTGATTACCACGTCTTCCTGACACCTTCTCCATTACCGAGGCCGCAACGCCCATACATACCAAGCCCAACGGCCATCGGTTGACAGTCCTCCACAGCGATCTACAAGCCGCTGGGTGCATGACGTTTTCGGCGAGTGCGATATTGGCCCTGAAGGGGCCGAAGAAGCCAGCCCAGGGTTTGCGTACTCGCATACCCTGGGTATTGGACAACAAATGGCGCCATGCCCTGAAGGGGCAGAGGAGGAGCGGAGGATGTCCGGGCCTGCTGACGCCTCGACGATTCTTCCGCCCTTTCAGGGCCGGGCGGTATGGTTTGGCAAACACCCCAGGGTATGCGAGTACGCAAACCCTGGGCTGACCTCGTTCGGTCCTTCAGGCCGCAGAACCGCCACCCAGAGTGTCATGCACGCCAAAACACTCTCGTAAAATCACCCAATCACACAATGGCCCGCCGGGTGGTATATCACACCGTGCTCGACCCCATCATCCCGCATACGGACGCGGCCAAGCCAGCCGGCGTTCTGAGAGTTGCCACGATCTGTGACACGACACCCAAGACCGTCGGATCATCTGGAGTTATCGCCATGAACACGCGGCATCTTCCCACACTCTGCATTGCCGCTCTGTTGCTCGCCGCAACCGCCTGCTTCGCCGCCGAACCAAATCTGCCCCGGCTCGAGCAGGTCAAGGCGATCCATCCGCGCCTCTATCTAAACCAGCAGCAATTCGAAGCGCTCAAGCGCAAGACATCGGATGAACCCTATCGCAGGCTGCTGGCGCAGATCGTGTCGCTGGCCGATCGCGCCGTCCGCACCGGCCCGCCGCAGTACATCGAGCACGACACCACCTCCGGCGACGAACAGCTCTGGCAGCGCAACGTCGGCAACACCATCCCCCATCTCGCCATGGCCTACCGCCTCACCGGCGACCGCAAATACCTGCAGGCCGCCTCCGACTGGATGGTCGCGTCGGCCGGCTACAAAACCTGGGGACTGGGAAGAATCGACGGCAACGACCTGGCCACCGGCCACCAGCTTTACGGCATGGCCCTGGGTTACGACTGGCTCTACGACGAGCTCGACCCGCAAGCCCGCCTCACCATCCGCAAATGCCTCGAAACCCGCGGCCGATTCATGTACGAACAACTCTCCACCGGCAAGAGCTGGTGGGGCAGGAGCTATCTGCAAAACCATCAGTGGGTCAACCTCACCGGCCTCGCCACTGCCGGACTCGCCCTCTACGGCCAGACCCCAGACGTGGACGGCTGGTTCCGCCTGCCGCTCGAGAAATACCACACCGTCATGGCCAGCCTCGGCCCCGACGGCGCCTCGCACGAAGGCGTGCCCTACTGGTCCTACGGCCTGGAGTACATGCTCAAATTCATGGACCTCGCCCGCGACCTGCTCGGCGAGGACCTCTTCAAAGACAACGCCTGGTTCCGGAACACGGCCGACTACCGCCTGTATTCAATGCTCCCGCGCAACAGTTGGAGTCGCCGGGCATCCCTGATGACCTTCGCCGATGGTCCCCGATCCGACTGGTACGGCCCGGAATATCTCCTGCGTAAACTCGCCGCCGAATACCGCGACGGCCACGCCCAATGGCTCGCCGGCGAGTTGGACGACGCCAAACTCTGCAGCGCTGACGCTGCCTTTCTCAACCTGATCTGGATCGATCCCTCACTAAAGGCAACGCCGCCGGCCGATCTGCCCACGTTCAAACACTTCCAGGACATGGGCCTGGTCTTCATGCGCTCCGATTGGAATGGCCAGGAATCCCTGCTGGCTTTCAAATGCGGTCCCACCCTGGGCCACGACGCCCTCAAGCGATTCGACTACGACCCCGGCAGCGGCCACGTCCACCCCGACGCCGGCTCAATCCAGTTGTTCGCCCACGGAGACTCGCTGCTGGTCGATGTCGGCTACAGTTCCAAACACACCGAATACCAGAACACCGTCACCATCAACGGCATCGGCCAAACCGGCCAGGGCCGAGCATGGTTCAATTCCGCCCAACTGCAGAAGGAGAAGCGCGGCGCGACGATTCTCTACGCCAAACCCGGCAAGGACTTCGACTGCGTCATCGGAGACGTTGCGGCGGCCTACGAGCCCACCGCCGGCCTGACCCGGTTTCTGCGTCATGTCATCTACTGGCGGCCGGACACATGGATCCTCATCGACGAACTCGCCACGCGCCAGCCCGCCGAATGCACCCTGTTCTTCCACGCAGACCAACCGTTCCAGAGCGCCGGCGACAGCAATATCTTCGACGTCAAAGGCCGCAATGGCGCCCTGCGTCTGGTCTCCCTGTCACCCGACAACATCGCCGCCAAGTCATTTAAGCAGGACATCATCTCCACCGGCGGCAAAGCTGCCGGCAAGCTCGACACCCTGACCCTTTCCAACAGCGACAAAGCTGAGAAATCCCTGTTCATCACCGTGCTCTCGGCATACAAATCCACCGACACACCCGACATCCAGGCCACCCTGACCCGCACCGGCGCCGCGCCGATCCTCACCCTCCAGCGCGGCACAAGTACATTGCGTTTGTCGTTGCATCCCGACCGCAGCGATCCATCCACGCCGATCATCGAGGCGCTGCGGTGATCTTGAACTAGTGCTCCATCACACCTCAATTGAT
>JANYKD010000180.1 GCA_025361735.1 Phycisphaerales bacterium | reverse complement strand
GGCTTTGACTACGAAATGAATTTTGGGAACGCGATTCCGCACGACCTGGTCTAGTTGATTTTCTTCGCGAGGCTCACCTTCTCATTCCTGGAGAACTTCAACCCGGTGATGGTGACGCCATCGCCCGTGACGATGGTATCGCCGGCCGAGGCATCGCGCTCGGTGGCATGGATGGTGGCCGCAATGTTGCTGCGGTCGGTAATGGGCATGCCAGAGGAACTGACGCCTTGGAGAGTCTGGCCGTTCTTGTAAAGGAGCAGACCGACGGCCGCGCCGCCGCCAACCGCGCCAGTGTAGTAGCCGCGGGATGCGCTGCCTTCGTTGTATGTGCCGGCGTACACGCTGATGGTGGCGCTGGACGTGCCAAGATCGACGGCTTCCTGAATGCGGCCGAGAGAGCCGGCTTGTTGGCCGAGAGCCGTCACGCCCAGGCTGGAGAAATCGCCCTGGAACCCAGCGTCCGCCTTGGTATCGGTGCCGTTGTTGAGCCACGGGGTAAAATCGGTATGAGCAATACCACTGATCTTTGCGGCGACGGCGGATTCAGTCGAGGCGCCCCAGTAGTTGCCCGAGGCGTCAAAGGTCTGTGTGTTGTCGTAGTTCACGAGGCCAAGCGTGTTGCCGGACAGGTTGTTATTGTGGGCGAAATTGCCGGTGCCCGGGTGGTCTATGCCGTAGGGGTTGGCCAGGTTCAAGGGGCCGTTGATTTGGATAGCGTTCGTATTGCCCGTGATGATGTTGCCGGTGACCTGATTGTCGTAGGCACCCGCTTCGAGCATGACGCCGACGCCGTTGCCATGGAGGTAGTTGCTCCTGATGATGGCGCCGTTATAGGTGTTCGTCGCAACGTCAGCATTGGAGATCTCGTTGTTCTCAATCACGATGCCCGGCTGGCAAGTATCGTACTCCAGGATGCCAACGCTGAGCCAGCTATTGGGGACGTCGTAGTGCAGGTTGCTGATCGTGTTATGAACGATTGACCCGCCAAGCTGGGCCATGAACACGATGCCGTTCGGAACATTGTCGGGTCCGATTGCGCCGGGGCCGGTGATGATATTGTCGTGGACGTTGGCAATCAGGCCGGGGCCGTTGCCGAGTATACCGTTGCGGGCGAAGTCGGTGATGCGGTTGTTGGATACCTCAACGGTGGCGGCGGCAAGGGAACTCAGGTCGATTCCGTAGCTCCGGTCGGCGTAGCCGGTGGTCTTGATCGAGTTGATGGTCACATTGTCAATCAAACCGGACGACTCGCCATAGACGATGCCTGCGAGCCTGGCGGCCCCGGAAGGAAGGCTGGTTACGTTTGTCCCATCGATCTTCAGATCCCGCATGGTGACGCCCGTACCGGCCGCGCCAGTCACTTGCACGATGCCGGAGATGGTAACACCCGAGTAATAGGTAAATCCGGCCGGATAAGTGTAGACCGACCCCAGCTTGCTCGCCGAAGACGGTTGGATGACGGTGCTGTCGCCGGCACCTTGGAGGGTCAACGTCTTGGAGATCACCACCTGCTCGTCGAATGTGCCCGCCGCGACATGCGCCACGTCGCCCGAAGTCGCCAGCGTGACCGCCCGGCCGATGCGGCCGTCGGTCCCGCCTGCCGGCTTGTTTGCCGTGACGTACACGTTGCCGTTGACCAGGCGAACCAGGCCGCGGCCGGCGTAGTCGATGCCATCCGCGATCTTGTCTTCGATGGTGTATAGCTGCGCCAGGGTCGTGCCGGAGTCAGTGGGGGCAATGCCGCCAAACGTATTGCCGCCGGCGTAGAGCTCGGCCGCCGGTGAGTAGTCGATGTAAGTCATGCCGGTGAAGGTGTTGCCGGTAAGACTGCTGATTGTGGCGCCAGCGTGGACAATCACATCGGTGCCGTTGTCACTGAACATTACACCCGTGATCGATGCGCTGCCACCGGCGACCTCAATGCCGGTGGTGCCGCCGGTGATGGTAGTGCCGGCGGTCAACGTGGCCTGCGCGGTGGACGGGTGCGCCGGATCCGCGTAGACCCAGACGCCGGCCCCGCTCGTCGGCGTGATCGTCACGTCGCTGATCGTCACACGGTCGTTGTCGCCAATTTGCCCGCCCCAAATCGGATCCCAGTTCGTGATCTTGACCCCGGCGTCTGTAGTGCCACTGATCGAACCACCGCTGACAGTGACGGAGGGAGTGCTGACGGCACTGAAGTAGTAACCGAGGCTCGCGAATCCGCCGCCATTGATCGTGTTGTTGTCGAAGTTGACCGTGGTATTATCGGTGCCCGTCAGACCATAAATACCGATCCAGGTCTTGGTGCTGGGGGCGACAGCGGCAACGGTGATCGTGTTGTTAGCCACTGTCAAGGGTGCCGCGTTCTCGCGCCAATAATTGACCCAGATGCCGACGCCACGGCTGGTGTCGCTGTTGGAACCAATGACCGGAGTCCAGTCACTCAGGGTGATCGTATTGCCGTTGATCTGGTCGGCGAACCCGGCGCTCGGTGCGGTGTTCGTGCCGTGGATGCTCACGCCGCGGACGACGTGCTCCATCACGTTGTCGTTGATATGGGCGTGCAAGGCGTAGGTCTGCACACCCTCCTTCATGTTCGTGAAGTAGTTGCTGGCGATGTAGTTTTCGGAGTAGCTGGAGCCGAACGTATTGGCCACCCAGACGCCTTGGTAGACGAAGTTCTGGAACATGTTGTTCTGGAACGTGAGATGGTCAAACGAGCCGGACAGCCCCTGGCTACCGCCGGTTGTGGGATTGGCGTTGTCGGCGTAGATGCCGTACCCGGCATTGACGTTGCTGACCGTGCCGACCGTCGCGCCGCCGCCCAAGGCCGCGTTCTTGCCAACGATCTCCAAGCCGTCGATCTTCACGTTGCTGCTCGCCACTCGGATGACCACGCCATTTTCCGCGTTGTCGGTGGCGGGCTTCACAATCGCCTCCGCGCCACGAGCTCCGCTGCCGGCGACACCCGCGTTCGGGCCGAGCACGGTCACACCTTTTCCGATGCTGACATTCTCGACGTACGTGCCGGCCTGCACATTGATGGTATCGCCGGCTTTGGCATCGTTGATGGCCGCCTGGATGCTCATGGTGTCGCCGCTCAGGTCGAACACGTAATATGTCGTCACGGCGGCAAGCCCGTTCGTGGTCCGGATGAAACGGTCGTGCGGCAGGAAGTGGGCGGGCGATCCGGTCGCCGCAGCCTGGGCCTGGTCGCGCGTCTCGTAGAAGCGCGTACGATTGTAGACGTATGCCCCGTCGTCCATGGCCTGTGGCCCGCCCAAAGCGTAGCCGAAATCGGCCGGCTGGATCGTCACGTCCGCATTGTCAGACGCCAGCGTACTCCAGGTGATGCGCGACGGCACGGTCGGATGGTTCCAGTCCATCTCCTCGAGCTGCAGGGCGCCGTTGTCGCTGGCAACCTCGCCGAAGGTGTTTGTCCCGCTGATGACGATGCCATGCGATCCAAGCGGGTAGTAATGTCCGGTGTTCATCACCGCGACCGCGTTCCAGGCATTGCCACTCGTGATGATATTGCTGAGATGGGCGCCAAACGTGCCGACACCAGCGCCGGGCTGGACGTCGGTCATGCCGATACCCGACCCGCCGTTGTTCAGAACTGTCACGTGATCAAGTATCACGCTGTGCACGCCGTTGAGGTTGATGCCGGTGCGGAAAAGGTTCTGCACCGTGACATCGTGGATGTCCAGACCGGTTGTGCCATTGGAATCGATGCCGTAGCGAGTCGCGCTGCTCTTGCCACCGTCGAGCGTAAACCCGCTGAGGTTCACGCTGTCGGCAGAGACCTCAATCGCGTTGGCAACGGCGCTGATGCCCGCCATGCTCAACATCGTGTAGCTTGCGCCTGCGCCGACGACGGTGACGGACTTGTTGACGGCAAGCTTCTCAGGGAAATTGCCGGCCAACACGTAGACCGTGCCGTTGACCGGGTCCGCGTTAATGCCATCTTGAACCGTGGAGAAAGCGTTAACGCCAAACGTGAGCGTTGCCGGACTCGTCGGCGCAACTTCGCCCGACGGCACGGTTACGATATCACCGAACACCGGGCTGCCCGGATGAGCGGCGGACATCCAGTTGTCATTGACCCACACCGCATTCACGATCGTAGCGGTGCCGCCACTTGCCGTTACTGCGGCCAAAGCACCATGCGTGATACTTACCGACACATCAAAGCTACCGGCCGCACTGTAGGCATGGCCGCCCGTCACACGGAAGTGACCGCCGCCCAGGTCCACAATCGTGCCCGGCGAATTGTTCCCATCACCCCAGTCAATTGTCGCGTTGTACTCGCTCGGCACCTCAGAACCGGCCGGATCAGTGAATGTCGCCACGGGGACATTCGAAAACGCCTGACCGGTCGCGGCACCGAAGTTCAGGCCGGTGGGATTCGTCAGCGGTGCATCGGCGACATTGATGGTGGCGCTCGCGGACACGGGGAGCAGGCCGGTGCTCAGGTTGTCGATGGCCAGCACGTCATTCGCAAAGCCGTTTTGCCAATTCGTGATCCACGCGTAGCTGTTCCCGCCAAGCTCGGAACTGGGCATGTCACCCGTGAAGTTGGCGGGCACATTGGCATCGGACGCAACGAGGTGATGGGCGGAATCGTAGATGTTCAGATCGCTGGTCACGACAGCGGTCGGCGTGGCACCCTTCTTATACGTGATCTCGAAGGTGTACCAACCGGTGTCGCTGAGAGTGGCAAAGGGGGTCGTCTGCCCATCGCGCGTCACCTGGAAGGTGCCGACGGAATCGTGTGAAACCCGGAAGTTGTGCTCGCCACGATAGTCGGATACGCCGGTAGACGAGCTGGTCGGGCTCATGTCGAGCCAGAAAGCGGGCGTGCCGAGAGCGGCCACCGGCGCCGACGCAGTGTCAAGGTAAATATCCACGGACTGGTAAAAATCACCGGAGTAGGTCGACACACGGCCACCAAAGCGGGTGAATCCGCCGTCGCCGTAACCGCTGTACCCGGCGCCATCGAGCTGATTCAGCAACTCCGCGTGGTGGGTTCCGGAGCTTGAAGCAAGGCCCAAGCTGCCCCCACCTGAAAGCACTTGCACGATACTGTTGGCCGCAGAGAACCCGCCAGTCCCCGTCTCAAATCCGTCCGTACTCCCATGGTCCGCAACTGCAACGCTGAAGCCCAGCCCCGTGGCCTCTTCCAGATACGTATGGCTGCCAATGACGTCGAAGCCGCCGCTGTGGGCGACGATGTAACCGCCGTCAGCAGCCGTCGTGGTGCTGGTGACGACGGACTTTGTCCCATCGCCCCAGGTGATCGTCGCCGTGTAATCGCTGGCCATCCCGTTGGGATCGGCATCCGTGAAGTGGAGCACGGGGCCTGACCAAGCGGCGCCTTCGGTCGCGGCCGGGGGTGTCAGCGTGCCAAGTGAAAGCAGCGCATCGGCCACCTTGATCGTCGCGCTGGCGCTGATCGGCGCAGCCCCACCGAGGTCCTGCACGCTTACACTGAAGTTCAGCCCGCCCGCCTCTTCAAGGTAGGTATGGCTGCCGATGACATCGAAGCCGCCGCCGCTGTGGGCGACGACGGAAACCACGGGCGTCGCGTCGTTGCTGTGGTCGACCGCGCCGTCGCCCCAGGTTACGGTGGCCACGTAGTCACTGACCGTGGCATTCAGATCGGCGTCCGTGAAGTGGAATAGAACGGCATTGGTGATCGCCGCGCCTTCCGTCGCCGTCGGCACGGTCAGGATGACGGCCGTCAGCGGCGCATCGATCACCGTCGCCGTGCTGGAGGTGTCGACGGCGCTGCCTCCGCTATCGGCAATATGCACATGGATTGCGTAAATTCCTTTGCCTGCGTACGGATGACTCTTTGTCGCCAGCACGTCAAAACCACCACCAGTCGCGGCCACGATGCTATAGGAAGCCGTTGTATCCGCATCGCCCCAGCTGATCGTGGCCGTGTAGTCTCCCGGAACCGGCGCAGGCACCGCATCAGTGAAGTGCGCGACTTTGACGCTGTTGACCGCCGCCCATTCCGTGGCACTGACCGCCACGCCTGAAGCAAGGAGCGGAACCTCCGTCACGGTGATCGTCGTCGTCGCCGACTGCGCACTGAACGTGTTATTGTCATTGGTGCCGAGGCTGCCATTGGTCCCGGCCACCTGATCCCAGAGACGGAATGTGAATGTCGCGCTACCGAAGTAGCCATGGGCTGGGACGAAGCGGATGAGATTGTCGGTGCCGTGCGCCAAGAGGAGTGCCGATGTGATCGACACGGCAGGGACATCCGACCATGCGCCACCGCCGTTGGTGGAGAACTGCCATTTGCCGATATCAGGGCTGTTGACGCCCGTTACGGCGATGCCGGGCGTGTCACCATCCTGGTCGTACACGCTCAGACCTCCGACGAGGTCGGAGACGGAAGTGCCCGCGCTGGCGGTACTGTCTTCGCCAATACCGGCGACAGTGGTGGCCGCCGTCTGCAACTCCGGAGCGCTATTGCTCTGGTAGCGCGCAATGGCAAAATCGTCGGGATTGGTGCCGCCGTTGGTATAGCCAACGACAACATACTGGCCGTTCTTCTGGATCGCCATGCTGGTGGCGACGCTGGGGCCGCCCACAACCGTGGTGCTCATGCCGTTCGTGCCGAAGTGCTGGTAATCAATCCCCTCGGAAAAATAGTAGCGCGCAACAGCGAAGCGCGAATCGCCGGTGGCCTGGTTGAGCGTGGTGCCGGCCAGGACAATCTTCTGATCGCGCTGCAAGGCGATCGCGGTGGCTCGATCATCGCCCCCGATGTTCGTAACTACTGTGCCACCGGCGCCAAAACTGGTGTCCAGGAGACCGCTGCCACTGAAACGGGCCATGGCGAAATCACCACTGCCGCTGGTCACAGAGTAGCCGGCGACGATATATTTGCTCCCTTGGACGACCATTCCGGTCGCCGTGTCCGTATGGTCCGTGCCGAAGCTCAGGTACGTCTTGCCACTGCTGGCACCGAAGCCCGTGTCCAGGCCAGTGTTTGTGAAGCGAGCCAAGACGAACTTTCCCGCGGCCTGACCGGCTGCGGTGATCCTACCGTCAGCCTCAATGTTAATGGACGCCAAATAGTCGTTCAGATTGGAGCCGCTGCCAATGCCGAGGTTAACCCCGATCTTGCCGCTGACCCCGTAGCTGGAGTCCAAGGCACCCGCGGCCGTGTACTGCACGAGCGCTGAGTTCGTCAGGTTCGGATCCCCCGGCTGCTGCGTACCACCGGCCAGCACGATTTCTCCAGTCGGACGGACGGCCATGGCGTAGGCCACATCGTCCGAATTGGTCGCAATGGTGGTCCCGATGTCGGTAACGGTATAACCGCCGGTACCGAATGACGTGTCCAGCAAGCCGTTGGCAAGATAGCGAGCCACGACGAAGTCGTTGTTGCTGGAGGTGCCAGCGGCGTTTAGGGCATAACCGGCCAAAAGGATGTCCCCGTCGGTGCTACCCCCGGAGAGGATCGCTACGGCGTTGGCCTGGGCGAAACTTCCGATCTGCGTTGTGGTCCGCCCGCCGGTGCCGAAACTGCTGTCCAGCGAACCATCAGAGTTATAGCGCGCCACGACGAACCTATTCTGCGCCGTACCGGCCACGACGATCTTACCATTGGACTGGATCGCCACCGCCTGGGCATGATCGGTCGGGCTACTGAAATCGGTAGTCACAAATCCGTTGGGCGCGCCGAAGTTCAGATCCAACTGGCCCGAAGTGACAGTGAGCATCTGCCGATCTTCCAGTCGTTCAAACCAGGAATTGGCCGCTCGGCGCAACAGCTTCGCGCGTGTGCGTTTGTGCTCGACATGGGTATAGGTGGAACTGGACGAAGAAAACCGATCTTGACGAGAAAACGCGCGATTCATGTAGCTCTCCTTTGCGGACCTTGCCTCGACCAACCGCCACCACAAGGCATCTCCTTGCGACGGCGAAATTGAGGCCAAGAACGAAAACCCTGTTCACCTTTGCGTAATGCAAGTGTTTGACATACAGCAACTTATGTGGCGAATGGAACAAAGCGTCCCACAGCCGGTCTGCGAAACCAGAACGCCATCCTTAGACGTAGGATCAACTCAGGTAAAAATGACTCCAAACCATGCTCTCCACTCCTCGTTCGCCGCACCCAACATCAGCGGCTTTCGACAAGTCCCGACACAATAGGCATGCCCTCAACGCCTGCCCATAGCGCCATTGATCGACAGACCAAGAACCCTCTTCATCTGATCGCAATGACTCAAAAGGACACCATACCCCATTCTTCCGGGACCAGTCAACTGAATTCCGACCAAATGATGCGATGATCGTCCTATTTCTCGATGTTGGAGCTCCCGAATCGCACTCCCGTGTTGCCCATTCCCCCTATCCCCTGTAGCCCTCGCCACTTACTACTTGATCTTCTCCAGCAGCGCCTGTGCTTCCTTGGCCGCGTCCATCCCCTTATAGTCCTCGTCGATCATTCGTTTGAGCATCGCCTGGGCGGCGGGTTTGTCGTCGAGTTTCGTGGCATGAATCTCCGCCACCTTCAGCAACGAGTCGATGACCTTCGGATCGGCCGCTTTCCCGTTGGCAACCACACGCATATACGCAATTCCGATTTCCTTCCAGTCGTCCTTGGTGCCGCCAGTGCCCAGCTTTCCCTTGCGAGCCTCGGCCATCGCCCAGAGCATGGTCAACTGATCGGCGGGTTCCAGAATCTTCGCCGCCTCCGCCTCGATCCCCTTGATGACATCATCGAATTTCCCGGCCGCAAGATCGGTATTGATCTTCGCCAGTTTCACTCTCATGAGCAGGGCCAGCGTCTCGGGGCTGTTGGGATTCGCCCGCATGCTGAACTCGGCCTGGCGCTGCGTCGCCAGCTCGGCGGCCTTTGCGTCCCCCTTGGCAGTGTTCAGATCAACGATGAGCTTGCCCAACACCTCCTGCGCTTTGGGATTGGCAGCGGCCGCATCGCACGCTGCCTGCGCAGCCTTGATAGCCTCGGGTAGATACGCCGAATCGGCCTTGGGCATGTTAAGAGCAATGGCTCTGGCCGTGTCGGGCGTCTTCAGGGCAACGGCGATGTAGTTGCGCACCACGACATCGAACC
This sequence comes from Phycisphaerales bacterium, assembly GCA_025361735.1. Classification (GTDB taxonomy): domain Bacteria; phylum Planctomycetota; class Phycisphaerae; order Tepidisphaerales; family Tepidisphaeraceae; genus JANYKD01. Next base: position 3,262 of record JANYKD010000180.1, on the reverse strand, counting down.
GCCCCCCCTTCTGGGCCGCCTCAAGCAGGCGCACATTGCACCATTCCTTGATCCACTGCTTGGTCGTGCCGCGCACGGCCTTCTCGTATTCGTCGGTGGCCTTGTCCCACTGCTGCTGCGCGAACAACGCTTCGGCGTTGTTGAACGCCGGTTCGTTGTCGATGATGATCTTGGCGACTTGCGCCATTGGCTTCTTCTGTGGCCCGGTGGTTAACTCGAAGAGAATCGCACCCCCCTCGATGCCAGTGACGCGGCAATCCTTGTACTCAAGCTTGTTGGTAAACAACAGCGTATCGGCCACGCAAACGGCTGGGAAGAACACGCCGACAGCCATGGCAATCACCGCGTTTCGGACTGACTTGAGGCTCATCTTTCAGCTCCCGTTGTCGGACTGGCGATAAACACTGCAGCACGGCCGGGGAAATCAAACCCCATGCGCCGGCTGCCTGAACGCCGCGAGCAGTTCGGACGCGCTCGCAACGCAATTCCTCACGCCGAAGGGCGCAACGCGCCTTCGACACGAAATAATAACAGAATCCGGGCGGATGCTCTACCCTCCGATCTGGCGCGATGGGTATCATGTCCGCAGCCCCGGATTTCATGGGAGAGACTTCGATGAAACGACCGTTTCTGAGCGCGGCGTTGTCCTTGTTCCTGGCCCTGATCACGGCCGCCCAGGACGCGCCGAAGAAAGTGAAGGTCTTTATTCTCGCCGGCCAGTCCAACATGGAAGGCAAAGGGAAGATGACGCTGGCCGAGTATCAGTCCAGCGCGCCCCAGTTCCAGGACTTCTACAAGCACCTCAAGAAAGACGGCAAGTGGATCGTCCGCGACGACGTCTGGATCAACTTCCTCGACCGCAAAGGGAATCTGACCGTTGGCTTCGGCTCGCCCAACTGCATCGGCCCGGAACTGGAGTTCGGCATCGCGATGGGCGACCACTTCAACGAGCAGGTGCTCCTGATCAAGACCGCCTGGGGTGGCCGTAGCCTCGGCCGCGACTTCCTTCCGCCCAGATCAAAGCTCCCTTCGGACGACGAACTCCGCGCCATCATGGACAAGGAGAACCAGACCAATCGCCAGAAGAACAAACCCGAAGTGAAGTTCGATGAAGTCAAGGCACGCTACGGGAGTTCATATCGGGAGATGATGAAGGAGATCAAGACAACCCTGGCAGAACTCGGCCAGCGCTTCCCGGCCTACAAAGGCCAGGGCTACGAGATCGCCGGATTCGTCTGGTTTCACGGCTGGAACGACCACCTCGATGCCCAGTTCGCCGACGCCTACGCCGCCAATCTGGAAAACCTCATCCGCGATGTGCGCAAGGATCTGGGCGTCCCCCATTTACCCTTCGTCATCGGCCAGATGGGCCAGAACGGTTTCAAGCCGGCCACGGGCGGGATGCTCAAGGTGAAGCAAGCCCAGGCCGCCATGGAAAACATCCCCGATTTCAAAGGCACCGCGAAATCCGTGCCCACGGATGTGTTCTGGGATCCCGATGCCGACAAGCTCATCGACAACTGGCGCCAACACAAGGAGGAATGGGACAAGGTCGGCTCCGACTTCGGCTACCATTACCTCGGCAGCGTCCGGACCTACTGCCGCATCGGCCGGGCGTTTGGCGAGGCGATGGTGGAGTTGCTGAAAAAAACGGGTGACCAATAATCCGCCGTCGGCAGGTTCGCCACCATGTATAAGTCAACGCGACTGCAACTGTGCTGGTTGTCTCTGCAATTCTCTTTGTGATTTGGTAGCGAAAGCGATGAAGCGGGATTTGACGCTGGCAATCGATCTGCAATCGAGATTGCCTGCTGCTTCTCTTGCCTGGAGCCAAATGGATACAATGGCTCGGTCTTGGATCCAATTGAAGGAGACACTCGCCATGGGCGTCATTCGGTCGAACGGATTGCACGGGAAGCCGCGCTGCAACGTGAGCATCCTCATGCTCCTCTCTGTCCTGCTGGTCGGGCTACCGAGTCCAGCGGCCACCAATGACGAGGCTGTCCTGCGCACGCAGTTGCCGCTTCGCGATGGCTGGCTTGTGAAACAACTCGACAGCGACAAACCAGACATTGCGGCACTCACTCGCGAAGCGGCCGCGCCCGACAAAACCTGGTTCGCCGCCCAGATGCCGGCGCAGGTTCACGATATCCTGCTGGCCCATGGGCTGATTCCCGATCCGCATATCGGCAAGAACGCGGCCGCGTCTGCCTGGGTGGCGGACAAGGACTGGGCGTATGTCTGCCGCTTCCCAACGCCCGCGAAACTCGCCGGGCCGGCGTTCCTCCGCTTCGACGGGCTGGACACGCTGGCAACGGCCTACCTCAACGGCACCGCCATCGGCACCTTCGACAACATGTTCCGCGAATATGCCATCGACGTGAAAGGCAAGCTCGCCCCGCCCGGCGAAACGAATACGCTCATCGTCGTCTTCTCTTCGCCGCAGCGGTTCATCCGCGAGTTCAAGCTCCCGGCGGGCGCTCCGGGTACGAGCAAACACAACATCCTCCGCAAATGCTTCAGTGATTTCGGCTCGTACCTCGGCGCCACGCCCGATGCGATCAAGGTCGGCATCGATCGCGATGTCGTCCTCGACATGCCACAGAAGGCGTGGATCGACGATGTGCACATTCGTTCGGAACTGGCGGCCAACTACCGTTCGGCAACATTGAAAGTCGACATCGAAACGGCCGGGGAACAGGCGAGGCTCGAGTGGGTTCTGAGCGATCCCGCCGGGTACACAGTCGCTCGCGGAACACAGGATGAGGCTCTGGGCCACACCGGACTGACGGTTTCCGTACCGGAACTAAAACTCTGGTGGCCGCGAATGCAGGGTAAGGCAAATCTCTACACGTTCGAGGCGGCGCTGCGATCCGCGAAGGGAAATCTCCTCGACCGCCGCGTCACGTCGATCGGCATCCGCGAGATCCGCCCAGTGCTCACCGACCCCCCTACCGGCGAGAAACGCTTTCGTTTCGAGATCAACGGCCAGTCCGTTTTCCTTCGCGGCGGCAACTGGGTGCCGATCGAGGGAATGACCCATGTCTGGTCGGCCGACCGCGCCAAGCGCCTGCTCGATCTGGCCGAGCATGGCAATATGAACATCTTCCGCGTCTGGGGCGAAGGCGCCCTTCCGCCACCGTCGTTCTACGAGGAATGCGATCGCCGCGGAATTCTCATCTGGCAGGACTTCATGTTCGGCAACGGCGCCGAGCGACTGCGCCCGGCCGACGATCCGGCCTTCGCCGACAACTGCCGCGCC
>JANYKD010000147.1 GCA_025361735.1 Phycisphaerales bacterium | reverse complement strand
ATCTGAGCATTCCCGCCGGTTGCCTGGGGCGGGCGGAGATGGAGGCGACTTGCCGCTGATCTTCCCCACGAAAAACGTGCGTGTCTCGGTTCGGTTTAGTTCTGTTGTGCCTCGAAGGTTTCGGGGCTGACGTAGCCGAGGGAGCTGTGCCTTCGTTTACGATTGTACCATACCACGATCCATTCGAAGAGGGCATCCTTCGCCTCCTGTTGGGTGGCGAAGGTGCGTTGGAAGACGAGTTCATTTTTCAAGCTGGCCCGGAGGCTCTCGACGACGGCGTTGTCCCAGCAGTTTCCGACACGGCTCATGCTGCACTGGAGCGTGAACTCGCCGAGCTTATCCTGGTACTGTTGGCCGGCGTATTGGCAGCCGCGATCGGAGTGATGAAGGACAGGATGTTGTGGGCGTCGTTGGAGCAGGGCCATCTCCAGTGCCTCGACACAGAGATCAGCGTGAAGCGTGTCTTTGACGGCCCATCCGATGATCTTTCGGCTGAACAGATCAACCACGCCGGCCAGGTACAAGAAGCCTTCGTTTGTATGGATGTAGGTGATGTCAGCGGCCCATTTCTGGTTCATCCCCGTGGCCGCGAAGTCACGGTCGAGTCGATTCTCAAACACCGGATGAGGATGATTGGAGTCGGTGGTGCTGACGCGGAACTTCTTGTGAACGGAACTCTTGATGCCATTGTCCTTCATGTATTTGGCGACGGTGTTGACGCGGCAGTCGATGCCTTGATCGAGCGGATCCCGGTGAATATTGGGGCTTCCGTAGCGACAATGAGACTCAACGTGTGCCTGTCGGATGGCGGTGATGATCGTGTCGCGCTCGAGGGATGAAGCGGTGGGTGGCCGTTCGATCCAGTCGTAGTAGCCCTGTCGGCTGACGTCGAGCAGATCGCACATGAGGGCCACGTCGAATTGGTTGAGATGATCGTGAATCACTTGGAACCTTTGTGAGTGGGTGTCGCAAAGTAGCCCGCGACTTTTTTTAAAAAGTCGCGCTCGGCGGTGAGGCGCGCGGTGCGTGCGAGCAGTTCGCGGTTCTGCGTGCGAAGCTGCGCGAGCTCATCGAATCGATCGGCATCGACGACTCCTGCGGGATTGGGTTTGGCATCATTGATCCAGGCGGAGAGGGTCTTGTCACTGATGCCCAGGTCGACGGCGGCGGCGGCGCGCTGGCTCTTGCCGCAACTGACGGCATAGCGCACGGCGGCGAGCTTGAAGACCCGTGTGAAATGTCCCTGCGGATCGCGGGCCGAGACGGCATCGGGCACCGCCACAGCACCCGCCACAGGCGGCACGATGATCGGCGAAACAGCGACAGGCCGCACGGGAGCAGGCGAGGCTGTCGACCCGGACGAGCCGGGAGAAAGAGAAGAGTCTTTGAAGGAAGAAGACGGGGAAGATGCACGGGCCATGATCGATTCCATTCCGCGGGAGTTTACCCGCAATGAGGAACCGAGGCGCGCCAGCCGGGCGTGGGGAGGATCAGTTTTGAATATCACGTTGTTCCGAAAATCGAGATTCGTCGTGAGATAGGATCGATTGCCCGCGAGGCTGGGATTACGGCCGGGAGCGTTGGCGATCAGATTGTGATGGTAGGAGGTGTTGTCCCCGCCGAGGGACATCGCAAATCCATGGCCGTGTTGAATGCTGTTGTGCAACGGCTCGCTGACGATGCACCACTGCACGGTGGCGTTGCGAACGTGATGCCAGGTGTTGACCGCCTCATCGCACGTCCAACTGACCGAGCAATGGTCGACGATCACGTTTTCCGCTTCGTAGATTCCGATGCCATCGTCGGGTTCCCGCGATTCATCGCCGCGCCTCACGCGAAGGTATCGCACGATGACATGGTTGGCGGCGATACCGAGTTTGTATTTGCGCAGGCAGATGCCATCGCCCGGCGCGGTTTGACCGGCGATGGTGACGAAAGGATTTCGGTTCAGGCACCCCGATGGTCAGGTCCACAAAGCTGCTGCCCGCCGGACCGCCCGAGGTGCCAAAGGTACAGGTGCTGCCCGCAACTCGGTTCAGCACTGAGAGGTTGCCAAACGACCCACCGAGCGCTCCATTGAACTGAACACGGCCTCCAGCGATCCATCGCCCAGCGAAAGCAGGCTCGGTTGAATGGCATCGATTGATTTGCCTTCACCTATCGGAGGTTCGGATTTGCTCCACGTCAGGCCCATGTCGACGGTACGCTCAAAGTACAAGCGCCACGCGGGCGTTCTTCCCAGCGCTTCGGTGCTCGAAGGGCACAAGATGGATCCGTCGGGCAACTGGATCGGCTTGTTCTTGACGGGACCGAGGAATCCGTCTGGAAGGCGGCGGCCCGGTGATCAGGCCTTACCACCATCCTCAGAACTCCGCAGCATGCCCCACCAGGTTCTCGGATCAGGACCGATTTTATGAAACAGAAGCAGGGGGCCGATTCTGGGCTGAAAGAGGACGGGATTCCAACACGGCAGGCGGGTTCCATCGCCCTGCACGCCATCGGCGACCTCGGTGGGTGCCGTCCAATGGCCATCGACCTGTCGAGAAAGCCAGATGCCGACATCCGGCGCTCTTTCCCGGATCCCACCGAACCAGACGGCTACCAATCCGCTTTTTACCTCAGCCAGCGACGAAGCATGACACGAGGGGAACGGCGCGCTCTCGAAGATGAACTCCGACGAGACCATTCCGGCGTTCGGGGTAGAGGGCGCGCCACAGGCTGACGAGGACATCGCGCTGCTCAAAACGCAACCCGCGAAAATCAGTACTCTCACACGATGGTTTTTTGGCAGGAGCATCATCATAAAAAGTTTTGTGGTAAATCAGAGTTCTAAACCGATCGGGATCGGAGCGATCGCATTTGAGATTTCTGGCCCCCTCCCCCGGTACGCCGGGGGGAAGGGGACAAGAGCAAACAATTCTCACGCCACCGTCACCGGCGAAACCGACTTCACCTCGACCTGCTCATTTCGCGATAGCTCGGCCAGCGTGCGCTTGCCCATGATCGCTTTCATCTGCACACGAGTATCCGTGAACTGACGGTCGTGGACGCGGGTGTGCGATTCGATGTAGCTGATCAGCTTGCCGTTGGTCAGTTCCGCTTCGAGCGTGACATCCACCTGTTGGCCGCGCACGGTTTGGTACACCGCTTCAAGCAGGTCGGCCAACCCGATGCCGGTGCGGGCGCTGACGGGGATCGCATCCGGATACAGGGTTCGCCATTCCGGAAAAGCGGCTTCGCCCTCCTCCGTGTCGACCTTATTGAGCAGCAGAATCTCCTGTTTGCCCTTCACACCGATCTCGCCGAGCACTTTATGCACGGAAGCAAACTGCTGGTGGGCATGGGGGTGACCCACATCCAGCACGTGCAGCAAAAGATCGGCGTGAATCGCTTCCTCGAGCGTGGCTTTAAAACTGGCGACGAGATTATGCGGCAGGTCGCGGACGAAACCGACGGTGTCGCTGAGCAGCACTTCGACGCCGCGTTCCAGACGCCATGATCGGGTCTTGGTGTCGAGGGTGGCGAACAGTTTGTCGTCGGCATATGTTCCGGCGGCGGTGAGGGTGTTGAACAGCGTGCTCTTCCCGGCGTTGGTGTAGCCCACGATGGCAACGGTGGCGATTCCTGCCTTCTCACGCATCACCCGCCGTATGCCGCGCTGCTTTTCCAGTTCCTTGACTTCCCGCTGCAGTTCGGTTATCCTGCGGCGAATGGTGCGGCGGTCTACTTCCAGTTTGCTTTCGCCGGGACCCCGGGTGCCGATGCCACCGCCCAAACGGGACATCTCTGTGCCTACGCCGGCCAACCGCGGCAGACGGTATTTGTTTTGCGCCAGCTCCACCTGCAGCTTACCCTCGCGTGTGATAGCCCGGCGGGCA
>JANYKD010000143.1 GCA_025361735.1 Phycisphaerales bacterium | reverse complement strand
GACAACCAGGGTCGCATCCTGCTCTGGTGGCGCACGAAATTCCCCACATTCACGAGCAACCAGCCCTCGTTCGGCACGAAGTACACGCTGGACATCTCCGCGATGGATCCGGCGACCGGCGGGCGCGTGCCGATCGACAATGGCAAGTTCACCGGCCAGGGTGCCGAGACCGACAACGCCTTTGCCTTCTCTGTCGGCGGCGACGTGCTCTTCATGCGCCAGCGCTTCCGCGGAACGCATGCGATGGATCTGAAGACGTCAGTGCACTACTTCGTGCAGGTTGAAAGCCGCAGCCGTGACGGCGGTAGCTGGCCGGCGCCTGTTTCTTACGTCGCCTCGGGCAACGTGAGAATCCAAACACCGAATCACTCCGATGTCACGCGCACGGCGCCAGCGATTGCCCCGACGATGATCCTGTTTGCCGAGCCCTATTGCATCACCTGCGTTGAATCGGCCAACACGACGCCCAGGTAAGGCGGAGAAACACCATGCGTATGAAAGCCCTTCTCGCGACTGCCGTTTGCGTGTGCTTTGCCATCCACGCCACGGCACAAGACTATTCCAAATATCTCTGGGAGTTCCCCGAGTCGGCCAACATCCGACTGCAGGCCGATAAGCAGTGGATGCGCGACGATCTGCGTACGGAAGTGGACAAGATCCTGGCGGCCGGGCACCTGGCGCCGTACTACTTCAATGCCTGCGACCTGCACCACGAAGGCTATTTCCTCTACGTGGCTCCCGGCCGTGTGATTACGACACTGGCCTGGGCGTATCCCCACTTGTCGGCGGAGCAGCAAGCCAGGGTGAAGGCGTACGTGGCAAAGGAACTCGCCAATCCCCGGTATGCGCCCTGGGCCGGGGCGAAACTCCCGTGGGATGAAGGAACCGGCCGCGAAGGGTTGGGCAAGCCCAGGGGTTTCAACTTCGACCGCTGGTGGGGAATGGAGGCCCAGTATCGGCCATTCCTGCACACGTACTATGGCCTGTGGCTGTATGGGCATCGCAGCGGGGACTGGCAGACGATCAAGGGATATTGGCCGCAGATCAAGCAGTTTTACGCAGCCAAGGCCGGGACCGCGGAGGTCTACGGAGAATTCGGCGCCCACATTGCCATGGCCCGCCTGGCGCGGCAGTTTGGCGACGAGGCCACGGAAAAGCTGGCCGTGGAGACGGCCGGCAAGTGTTTCGCGGCCGGCAAAGACTATGCGGCGATGGAGACGACCTCGCTGAAGTATTTCAACCGGCTGAAGGAGCGGCAACACAATGTGTTGCGCAGCACACACTTCATGTTGCTGAATATGCCGCCGGAAGTCGGGCGGTATTTGAAAGACAACGTCGGCGATGCGGTTGTCCAGAAGAACGACGCGATCAAGCGGCGTTATCCGCACTGGTGGTTCATCGCCCCGCCCTACGAGAGTTGGGCCGGCAACATCGGGCCTGATTGCGAGGGTGTCGGCCTGCCGCGCGAAATCTTCGGCATGGTGTATCCCGTGGAGCGATGGGTCGCCGACACGAAGGCGGACACGCTGGCGAGTTACCTGACCTCCGGCCCCGACGGGCTGGGCGATTGCTACTGGCTGGAGCCACTGGCGTGGACGATCGAGGCATATGGAGACATACGGTGGACGGATGTGCGGAAGGGCCTGTAGCCGCGATGGCTCATTGCGGCGGGGAACTGCGATCAACGCTCGCCGAGTAACGGGATACTCCATGGCAATGCGCCTACAACAGAAGTCCATCGTCCTCGCGGTGCTTACGATAGTTACTGGTGTGGTGGCCGCGGCGATGGCCTTCCATGGCAAGGCGACGTGGCTTGAGGCCGCGAGTTTTGTCACGGGAGCACTCTGCGTGTGGTTGACGGTGATTGAAAACGTGTGGAACTTTCCAATTGGCCTGCTCAACGTCGCGACCTTCAGTGTCGTGTTCTTCAAATCCAGGCTCTACGCGGACGCAAGCCTGCAGATTGTCTACTTCATCCTCGGAATCATCAGCTGGTATCTCTGGTTGTACGGCGGCGAACGCCATACAGCATTGCGTGTGGGGCTTGCGAGCAAAGTCGAGCGTCTGTCGCTGTTCGCCGCCACCTTCGGGCTGACGATCATCCTCTGGCTGACCCTGTCTCAGATCGGCGGATCTGCGTCGTTCTGGGATGCCATAACGGCCTCGATCAGCCTGGCGGCGCAGTGGCTCCTCAATCGCAAACGACTGGAGAACTGGATTGGCTGGATTGTCGTCGATGTGATCTATGTGCCGTTGTACATGTACAAAGAACTCTACCTCACCGCCTTGCTCTATCTGATCTTTCTCGTGATGGCGGTGATGGGGTTTGTGCAGTGGCGGAAAACGTGGCGCCAACAGCATGTTGGCGATGCCGTTCTTTCGGTCGTTCCGCAGGAGGCCGCCGCATGACCCTCGGCTTTGTTGTCGGCAAGTTCTACCCGCCTCACCGCGGCCACAAGCTGTTGATCGAGACCGCGCGCCGGCAGGTCGACCGCCTCGTTGTGATGGTGGCGCACCATGTGTCGCAGACCATCCCCGGCGAATTGAGGGAGGCATGGCTCCGGCAGATTCATCCCGATTGCGAGATTCACCTCGTGCCGGACGAGCTCGCTGACGATACCCAACGGTGGGCGGAGTTCACGATTGCCCATCTGGGCCGAGCACCGGATGTGGTCTTCAGCAGCGAGCTCTACGGCGATCCGTTCGCGTCGTTCATGGGCTGCCGGCATGTGCTGGTTGACCTGAACCGCATTGCTGTGCCCTGCTCGGGAAGCGCGATTCGCTCAGCGCCCCTCGATCACTTGCACTTCCTTGAGCCGTGCGTTCGCGCGCATTTCGCACGACGGGTGGTGCTGATTGGGGCGGAGTCGACCGGCAAAACCACGCTCGCCCGATTGCTCGCCGATCACTATCGGACCGCATGGGTGCCCGAGTACGGCCGCGAACACTGGGAGAAGAAGGTCGCCGGCTTGAGCATGGACGGACCGCTGCCAGGATGGACGGACCAGGAGTTTGTCGACATCGCCGCGGAACAGCAGCGACGCGAGGGAATTGCCGCCGGGTCGGCCAACAGGGTGTTGATCTGTGACACCAACGCTTTCGCGACCGGCACGTGGTTCGAGCGATATCGTGGCGGGCGCCATGCAGAGGTCGACGCAATCGGTGCGCGCGATATCGCCCATCTCTATCTGCTCGCCGAGCCGGACATCCCCTTTGTCCAAGACGGCGTTCGCGACGGTGAACGCATCCGGCACTGGATGCACGGGCGTTTCGTCGAAGAGTTAGCAAAGGCGGCTGTGGAAACCGTGCGCGTGCGCGGATCGATCAATGAGCGGATGACGACGGCTTGCGCGGCAATCGAACGGTGCATTGCGGCGTGCCGCGTGGCGTGACCGCCATTTTGCCTGCTGCGCGATTCACGAGGGTACATTCGACGCATCATACGCCTCGGCGAACTGGCTTGAGGTGATGGCGTCGAGTGAGAGCGGGCTGAAGTGGCCGGCTTCGTAGGCGAGGTGAGCCAGGGCGGCGGACATGGCGGCGTTGTCGGTGCAGTAGGCCAGCGGGGGGAAAAACACGGGGAGGTGAAATCTGGCCAGCGCGGCGCGGAGACCGCGGTTCGCGGAAACGCCCCCGCCGATGATGATTGACCGGGCTCGGATCCGCTTGGCGGCGCGATTGAATTTCGCCACCAGAACATCGATGCAGGCGGCCTGGAAGCCCGCGGCGACGTCGGCGATTTCGGATTCGCTCAGCGCCGAGGCAAGGCGCTCGCGGCCTTTGTGGCCACGAACGTGATAGAGGACCGAGGTCTTCAAGCCCGAGAAGGAGAAATCGAGCGACTCCCGGCCGAGAAGTGTACGGGGAAAACGGACGGCGGCAGGGTTCCCGGTCAGCGCGAGTTTGTCGATGACCGGGCCGCCGGGATAACCGAGGCCAAGGATCGCCGAGACCTTGTCGTAGGCCTCGCCGACAGCATCGTCGATGCTCGTGCCGATCAGGCGGATAGCGGAGAAATCGGTGATTTCATAGAGGGCGGTGTGCCCGCCGGAAAGAACGGCGCCGACGGCGGGGAAGCGGGGAGTTGATAGTTGATCGTTGATAGTTGATAGCTGCCGGTCCGAAGTATCCGGTACTGGCAACTGGACATCAACAACTGGCAACTCATTTAGATTTACACTGTACAAATGAGCATGGACGTGGTCCACGCCGATCAGGGGTTTGCCCAGCGCCCAGGCCAGGGTCTTGGCGGCGGTAACGCCGATGAGCAGCGAGCCGATCAGGCCGGGACGATGGGCCACGGCGATGGCGTCGATCCTATCGAGCGCGGTCCCCGCCGTTTCAATGGCCTCGCGGACGACCGGAATGATGTTCTCGATGTGGGCACGCGAGGCGATTTCCGGCACGACGCCACGGTAGCGGGCATGAAGCTCGATCTGCGATGCCACGACGTTGGAAAGAACCCGGCGGCCACTGTCAACGACAGAGGCCCCGGTTTCGTCGCAAGTGGATTCGATGCCGAGGATCAAGGCCATGGTATGTTTACCGCGGCGAAGTTGTCGGGCGTGTCGCCGGGAATGTTGTTGACGGCGCAGGCGCCGGCGGCTGAAGAATCGTCGTCAGCAGCATGGTATCGATAGCCCGCTGAAGTTGCGTGTCAACCACAGGCTGCGTCGTCGGCGAATCCGCGGGCTTGCCGTTGGGCCGCGTGGTCGGGCGGTGGAACAGTTCGGAACGCATGCGCTCTTCGGTCACCTTTCGCTGGGTGTCATCGTCCATCGGGACTTGTATCTGAGGCTCGACGCCCCAGTCCTCCGCGCCTTTTTTCCGATGCACGAGCCGGCCGGAAGGCAGGTAGTAATACGCCACGGTCAGTTTGAGTTCTCCGTTGTTGCCTTCCAGCGGTATCAGTTCCTGCACCGAGCCCTTGCCATAGCTGCGGGTGCCCAGAACCACGGCCCGCTTGTTGTCCATCAGCGAACCGGCAACGATCTCCGCGGCGCTGGCGGAGTGTTCGTTGACCAGCACGATCATCGGGAAATGCGGCAGCGTGCCGGCGCCGGTGGCGACCTTCACATCTTCCGGTCGATGCAAGCCCCGGGTGCGGACGATCACGCCGGAATTGACCAGCAGATCGACGACCTGCACCGCCTGATCGAGCGAGCCGCCCGGATTCCAGCGGAGATCGAGAATCAGGCCCGTCATGCCGTCCTTGAGCAATTCGGTGAGCGCGCCGCGCAGACTGTCACAGGTGTTGGAGGTGAACTGTGTCAGGCGGATGTAGGCGATTTTCGGGTTCCGGCTGACGTAGTAGTTCCAGGTATTGTCGTCGTTGCGCGTATAGCCCTTGATCGTCGGCAGGACGATCTCATCCCGCCTCATCTTCAGCACAAGTTCCTGGCCGGTGGCCCGGCGAACGGTCAGCGATACCTCGGAACCGAGTTCGCCGGTAATGCGCTTCATCACATCGGGCAGCCGTGCGCCCTCCATCGCTTCGTTGTTGACCTTGAGAATGATGTCACCGGCGTTGATGCCCGCCTTGAACGCAGGGCTGCCGTCGATGGGGCTGACCACCTCGATCTGCCCGCTGGGGAGCTGATTGAGCTGAACGCCGACACCCTTGAAGGTGCCGTCAAGCATGCGATCAAACTCCTCGCGCTTGGCCGGCGGAACGTAGTTCGTGAACGGGTCGAGCTGGTTGAGCATGCCGTCAATCGCGGCCTGCTCGAGCTTGCCGGGGTCGACCTTCTCGACGTAGTTGCCGACAACCATGCGATTGACATCGACGAGCGTGCGCACGAAGAGGTAATCGCTGTCGCGCTGGGCCGACGTGGGGTTCCACAGGGCGGCGACAGTGAGCAGCAGGAGCGAGCAAAGCCAGACGATGCGTTCGCGGTTCATGAAATCTCCAAGAGCCAATGTCGATCGATTCTAGCGGAGCGACAGGAGGAAGTCCCGCACCGTGCGGTTGAACTGGTCAGGCTGTTCCATCGGCGGCATGTGGCCGGCGCCGGCAATGATGGCCAATCGGGCGCCAGGAATGCCCTGCTGCATTGCCTGGGCGACAGCGAGAGGCGTGATCGCGTCCTGCTGGCCCATCACGATGAGCGTGGGCACGCTAATGGTCTTGAGGCGGCCGGTGGAGTCGGATCGATCGCGCAGGGCGGCCAGCGTATGCTCGATGGTTTGTGGCGAGACGCTCTCCATGATCTGGCGAAGTTTCTGGCGAACGGACGGCCGGTTCTTTGGCGTGTCGGGGGCGAGGAGCTTCGGTTCCATGATGTCGGCGATGGCCGTGGAACCGCGTTCGCGGGCCACCTGGATCATCCGGTTGCGATTCTCCTTTGCTTCGGGCCCATCCGCATCGCAGCGCGTGTCGCTGAGTACCATGGCGCGCATGTCCGCGATGAACCGCGCGGCGAACTCGAAGCAGACGTACCCGCCCATCGACAGCCCACCGAGGATGCACGGCAATGCCCCGATGCTCTTGAGAAGCGCGTGGATTTCTTCGGCCGCAGAAGCGACCGTGAACGGCCGGGGCGGTGCCGATTGGCCATACCCGGGCAGTTCGATGGCGATCACGCGGAAGTCATCGGCCAGGCCAGCGAGTTGATCGTCCCACATGCGGCTGTCGAAGGGGAAACCGTGAACGAGCACAAGCGGCGTGCCTTTGCCGGCTTCGCGATGCTGGAGTAGTTGCTGGGGCATGCGTGTCTCCTTTAGCCGAGTCGGAATCCTAAGCGCGCGGATGAGTTTAGGGAATAGATCGAACAACAAGCGCTTGCCCAGTTGATATCCGCCCGTAGAATTCCGCTTTCGCTAGAATGCCGCAAAGGAAGTTGCACGGATGCCCAGCTACGACCCGGAAAACCTGAGACTGACCGATTTCATGGACCTCCCCACGCTTCAGGAGATCCAGGACAGCTTCGCGGCCGTGGCCAACGTCAAGGCGAAGATCACCGACGCGGCGGGCAACCTGCTGACCAGTCCGACACCGACTCGCGATTTCCTGCGGCGACAGAAGGCGATTGCCGAAGCCGAAGCCGGGGAAGCCGAAGTGGTCGATCCCGCCAGCGGCCCGCAAAAGGAAGGCACCGAGTACGTGGCCCCGATCGTGGTGGCCAACCAGCGACTGGGAACACTTCGCATGACCCCGGTCGCCGGGGCGGCGACGCTCGATGACATCAAGACCGCGGCCCTGGCCGCCAGGACGGGGCTCGATCCCAAGCTGATCCGCTCGCTGGCGACACAGGTTCTGCGCTCCAAGAGCAACCGGCCGGCCGCGATTCAGTTTCTGTTCCTGCTGGCCAATGCCATCGCACGATTGTGCTTTCAGGAGTTTCAACTGCGACGTCGGATCGACGAACTGACGGCCGTGTACAACGTGACCATGATGCTGGCCGACGCCCGCGACCTGCAGAAAGTTTTGCAGCGCACCGTGGAGCTCGTGTGCGAGGTCATGGACGTCAAGGCGTCGTCCATCCGGCTGATCGACAAGGAGCGGGACGAGCTGGTCATCAAGGCGGTGTACAATCTCTCGCCGGAATATCTGGCCAAGGGACCGGTGGTGCTCTCGACAGCCTCGATTGATCGCGAGGCGCTTTCCTCCAAGGGATATTGCCTGGTCGTGGACATGACGACCGATCCGCGCGTGCAATACTCGCACGAAGCACAGCGGGAAGGCATCGTCTCGATGCTGTCGGCGGGAATGCGGTACAAGGGCCGGGCCATCGGCGCCTTGCGCGTGTATACCAGTGAGCAGAAGGCCTTCTCGCAGTTGGAAATCGACCTGCTCAAGGCGGTGGCCGCCCAGGCGGCGGCGGCGATCGAGAACACGCGGCTCTACGAAGAGACTCTCCGGGCCAAGGAGCTTGAGAAGCAAGTGAAGATGGCGTCCGAGGTGCAGCAGCGGATGGTGCCGCACGAAGCGCCCAAGATCGAAGGTGTTGATCTCGCATGCGTATATGTCCCCTGTCACGCACTCGGCGGCGACCTCTATGACTACATCGAGCTACCCGAGGAGAATATCGGGCTGGTCGTCGCGGACGTGTCGGGCAAGGGTGTCCCCGCCAGCCTGATCATGGCCGCCGTGCGGGCGTCGATTCGCGCGCATGTGGACAATATTTACTATCTGTACGAGGTCATGCGGCGCGTCAATCGCATGCTCTGCCGCGATACGCTGCCGGGCGAATTTGTCACCTGTTTCTATGGCGTTCTGGCCAGGCATACCCGGCGGATGACCTACTGCAACGCCGGACACCCCCCACCGCTACTGCTGCGCAAGGGCAAAGTAACCGAATTGCCGGGCGCCAACCTGGTGCTGGGCATCGAGCCCGACGAGGCCTACGAGCAGCATGTCATCGACCTGGAATCCGGCGACATACTCCTGCTCTACACCGACGGGCTCACGGACGCGATGAACTTCAGCCGCGAGACCTGGGGCCGCGACCGGCTGATCACGGCCTTCGCCAAGGGCGGCGCCACGGCCGAACTGATCTCGCAGAATGTCCTCTGGGAAATGCGGCGGTTCGTCGGTCTGACCGAGCGGAACGACGACATCACGGCCATCGTTGTCCGGATGGCGTGACCGGGTCCGGACGCCGCAACCCAAGCAGATTAAACACGAAGACACGAAGGCACGAAGCGGACCATGGCGCTGGCGGCCGAAATGCGCTGAGGATAATTTCAAATTCCAGATTTCAAATTTCAAATTTGCATTGATTGATTTGGCAACGCCTGTAAACAAGAACGTTCCCCGCTCCAGAAACCGCTTCGTGTCTTCGTGCCTTCGTGTTTGATCTTCTTTATTGGCCTACAATCGCTCAGCCATGCGATACTTCTACGGCGAGTTCGACGGTTCCGAGTTCCCGACGCCCGACAAGCTCTTCGGGTTCGATCAGCTCATGCAGTTCATCCTGCAATACGGCGAGCAGGCGATGCGGGCCATCGAAGAGATGCTGCGGGACCCAAAGAACCCCGCGCAGTCCGCCCTGCTCGAGCGGCTCATCGAAGATGGTCTGATCGAGCAGGACGCCAAAGGCAAAGTACACCTGACGCCTCGCGCCGTCACCCGCATCGAGATCAAGGCGCTGGGCGAGGTCTTTGAAGGCCTGCGCCGCGGCCAGCGCGAAGGGCATACGAAGATCACCCCCGGCCACGGCGGCGAGCGGATCGAGGGCACACGCACCTACCAATATGGTGACAATGTCTCGGATATCGACCTCTCTGAAACCCTGCGCAATGCCCTCCGCCGGCAGGGTCTGCGCAAGGGCGGCGAAGACGGGCCGCTCATCGGCCTCGCGGAGCACGACTTCGAGATGCACCTGCACGAAGGCACGACGAGTTGCTCCACGGTCGTCCTCCTGGACATGTCCGGCTCGATGATGCGCCAGGGGCGGTTTCTGGCCGCCAAGAAGGTCGCCATGGCCATGCAGGCGATGGTGCGCGGCCGATTCCCGCAGGATACGCTCGACTTCATCGGCTTCTATTCCGGTGCCGCCCGCATCTCCGAGGCTTTGCTCCCCCTGGCCATGCCCAAGCCGGTGAGCATCTACGACTATGAAGTGCGGCTGCGCGTAAAGCTCGACCAGATCGACCAGGCCCCACAACATTTCACGAACCTTCACCTGGGCCTGCAAATGGCCCGCCGCCTGCTCAAACGCCGGCCGGCCGAAAACAAGCAGGTGCTGATCATCACCGATGGCCAGCCCACCGCGCACGTCGAGGGCGACTACGTCCTGCTGCTCTACCCGCCCGACGAGCGCAGCACCATGGCGACGCTCAAGGAAGCCGCCCTGGCCGTGCGCGAGGGGATCCGCATCTCGACGTTCGCGCTGATCGAGGATTACTGGGGAATGGACTGGGTCGGTTTCGTCGATCAACTGACAAAGCTCACCAAGGGCGTGGCCTTCTACACCAGCAGCGATGATCTGGCGAACTGCATCATGGAGAGCTATCTGAGCGGGCGGAAGAAGAAGACGCATATCGCTTGAGGAAGCGACGAAGGGATGAAGCGACGGAGCGACGAAGGGGGCGGCGTCGCTGGCTGAGAATACGGCTTGGCAGCGCGGGTGCGATGGTTTTTGTGGCCTTTGGAAGCGCAGGCGTCCAGAGGATGAGAGATGGAGCGGCCGCCGGAATCTTTCTGGATTTCGGAAGATTCAATGACGTTGAACTGGCCGCAATCGGTGCCGCATTCGACTTTGGATTCGTCAGGGGCGGGGCAGAACTCGTGAGCAATTGAGTAGAGAACGAAGCCGCCGCCGGGGCGGCGGCACCGGCGTACGCATTCGAGGTGACGGCTGCCGACGGCGTGACTTGCTGATTGAAGTTCGCCGCCAGCAGGTTGTAGTCGGCGAGGCCGACCGTGCCGTCATAGCTGAAGTCCCCCTGCGACCAATTGCCGGGTTTGTTGAATTTGGAAGCCAGGATGTTGTAGTCCATCAGGCCGACCGAGCCCTTGAGGTTCGTGTCACCCAGGAGAGCGTAGCCGAAGAGGAAGGTGCCGGTGGGGATGTCGTTGCCGCCCAGGG
>JANYKD010000133.1 GCA_025361735.1 Phycisphaerales bacterium | reverse complement strand
ACTCTTCTCCGCGCCGCTCTCGGCCACCATCACCACCGACCCATCGCGCGGGTTGCCCGGCAGCAGGATCGGATGCCCGCTCTGCTCGAACGGCGTGCCCTTGAGCGCGAAATGCCCGCCCGGAAACGCCCGCGTCGCGCCCTTGCGATGCACCCACGCCGGCTGGCCATCGAACACCTCGCGCCGGGCGATGTTGTGGCTGATAAAGTACACAAGCTGTCCCGTCACGCCCGGGATCACCTCCGCAAACGCCTCCAGCACCATCGCATTGATGAGCATGTGGTTGAGTGTCGCGAAGTTCGCGCCCAGCGCCATGTCATCGAGATAATCATTCGCCTCGGCCGAGCCAAGCGGCGCGTAGACCAGGTGTGTATCCCCGGCCGGGAACGGAATGCTCCACTGGTTGAAGAACGCCTTGAGCACCTGGAACTGCGACTGAGCCAGGATATTGCCAAACCCGCGCGAACCGCAGTGCGACAGAAACGCCACGCAGTTGTCCCGCAGCCCAAACACCTCGGCCGTCTCCCGCGCCCGCGCATCGTCGATCAACTGCACCGCCTCGCATTCGCCGAAGTGGTTGCCGCCGCCGTACGAACCCAGTTGCGCCAGCTTCTCGTCGAAGTTGCGAAACACGCCGCCGGCCAGCAGCTTCTCCAACCGCGCGCCCAGCGCCTCATGCGTGCCGTCGTGCCCGACATGGGCTGAGTCTTCGCAGCGCAGCGCCCACGATTCGGGGACGCCCATGCCCTGGCAGACCTGCGGCGACGCGCCCTGGACCAGCGCCTCGCGGCCAACGGCCGGATCGATGCGCCGGCTCTTGCGAACCGACCGCTGCCCCTGCCCCGGCCCGGTGGGAATGCGCTCACAGATCGCCTCGATCAGCGCCCGCCGCAGCGACCGCGACGCGATCTGCTCGGCCGGCAGATCAAACTGCAGCAGGCTCATGGAGCACTTGATGTCCACGCCCACCGGCCCCGGATAAATATGCGTCGGCGACGCCATCACGCACCCGATCGGCGCGCCATATCCCGCGTGCCCATCCGGATTGAGCACAAGTTGCGTGACCCCCGGCGCATACCGCGAGTTCATCGCCTGCCGCAGGCACAAGGCGTCAAACCCATCGCGGATCGACTGCGTGCCAATAATCGTCATCGGTGGACCATATCCGGCGTCGCCGGGAAGAATCGCCGTCGCCTCGCCCGTGGGGACGATGCGCGCGTTGAGGTTTTCGGTGGTGGGGTTCATTGGCTGCATGGTACACATCATCCGTTTCTAAAACAGGGTAACGACACGAGTTGATGAATGGCTCAGTGGACGCCGCCCCGACAATTACTACGCATCACAAGTCACATCGTCCCACTCCTGGATGCCATCCAGCCACTCGAACGCATATCGCCGCTCATAAAGGACACGGAGATTCAGATCCTCTGGCAACGGTTCTTGTTTTCGCCGTGCCTGGTGTGCATAGCACCATAAGTTGTAGGTACGATCATCTTCTGCCAATAAACCGCCCGGAGGGCGGAGGATACTCGTAGACACAAATTGCTGGATGTCAGAGCCCAACGGCGGAATGATCTCATCCACCAGCCGCCGGGTGTCACACTGCGTTGTTGCAAGGCCAAGTGTTTTGACTCTGTTGATCATCCAAAGCAATGTCCATTCCGCCTCCTGATGCCAGGAGAACCTGTTCCGCTCGTTCGGAGTAGGATTGCGATTCTCAATAAAGGATCGCTCCTGTTCCGTCACGTTCTCCCATACACCCTGAGCTTGAAACCACTCAACGATCGGTCCCGGATCTACCATGAATGCTACTGCAACAACGCCTTGCAGAATGATCGTTCGAACGGCGATTTCGTGAACTGATCGAACGTACCGTTCGGAATAGCCCGGAACCGGTGGGAGGTCCAGTTCGGGCGATATCCCAAGCGATTGAGCCCACGCTGCTGTGGTCAGCATTTGCCTTCTCCTCCACGAATCCAAGAGATCCGCTCATCCTGCCGCTACCAGGCTACGCCTTGCCGAGCCCATCGAGGAACTGCGGCAACTCGGCCAGCGGGAAGAAATTAGCCCTACGCTGGGGGTTCATCGGCAACGGGGCGCGATCAAGCTGTTTGATCTTCGTCACCGCGTCGTATTCACCGATGGCGTTGTCCAACAGGATCAACGCCCCACCGCCGAGAGCCTCAAGCGTCTCCTGACTAAGCCCGCGAATCCATAAGATGACGTCCATGCCACCATCTCGCTGCACGATGCTGCACCAGACGTCGTCATACGCGAGCGTGCGGCCGCCCATGTCAAGAATGGCATCAAGTGAGCCGCGAGGACGGAAAGCATGTATCTCCCAACCCGGAATCAGCGGTGCCGCGCGAACCGCCTCCACGACTTTTGGAAACAACTTCGGGTCGCCATCGGCACTGACGCAGAAGAGCCATGGCGCGCCGGGAGCACGAGTAATCTCCCAGACCAGGCCCGGATAGGATTTCCCGAACACCTCTTTGATCTCCGCAGTGATCCGCGGCACATCCTCATTCGAGCCTGCCTGAATGCGACTGGTATTGGCGGCCAACCACTCCCAGAATCCTGCATCCTTCGTCTTCCTGCCCAGTATTCCGAACATTTGCACCTCACGTTGTCTACTCAGTAACTGTTCATGGGTCGAACGATCCTCACGTCGGGCATCTTCTGGCCAATTCAGGTACCGGTCAATCAACGGTCCGCTTCACACCGCCACGCACGACAAGTGATGGCCGAAACACTGCTCTAACCAACTGAGCTACGGCCCCGATACGCATAATCATGGAGCCGGCGGAACTCGAACCCGCGACATGTAGTTCCGGCCGCATTCGTGCCGACAACGATCATACAAACTGCGGCGACAAAAGGTGGAGAAACAGTTCCGACGCTCTGTCCTGAGCCACCGGTATCCCGGCCCGGGACTTTCACCCGGGGACCTTCGGAGTCAATGTAGTTCCTCCGGCATTCGCCGCAATATTCAAGGCGCAACGACAAAGCTAGGATCAGCCGCCACCTTCCGAAATCACCGCGTCAAGCTTGCCCGAGAACGAACGCACCTCGGCGCGCCGTCCCTTCGATGGACGGATGACAGCAGCGGGGTCGCCGGTCCCACACCGCACCAACCGGTCGCCTTCGTATTCCGTGACAATCAACACCTCATCGCGCCGCAGCCCCTTGATCCAGTCAATCAAGCCCAGGAATTCCGCCTCGTGATCATCGTCAGCAAACTGATCGAAGTGACAGTGAAATGTGTGCCAGTGCGGTGTAAGCTCCCGGCCATATGTCGAGACGGTAATCCGATAGTGCTCGCCTCGCTCATCCTCGATCACGGCGTCGAGGTACTCCGTGCCCCGATGCTGCAGGGCGATGATTTGACTGAACAGGTCCGGACAATGAACCGCGACCATTCGCCGAAATCACTCGTTATGCTTCTCTTGCGTTTCCATTCCTGCTCCACTGCGCCTGCGTGCACGCTTCTTCCAGGGCCATCGCATTTAGTGCTGCCGGTGCCCTCACCGGCAGGTTCGTCCCCCGGGTTTCTGCCAGTGAGGGCACTGGCAGCACTTTCAGCAGTCAAATGCGATGGCCCTGACGCTTCTTCGCTCCGTTCTTCCGGGCAATCACGCTGTGTTCCCGTTGTCCCGCACGACGCGTCTTCTGACGCCTTGCACGGTCAGGTGGGCAAGCGATTCCGGCATCAGCCAGACCACGTTCGAATGATACCTGCCGTGCGAGTCGCGAAGCCGGAACGCGATCGTGTGGTCACGCGGAGCACGATGACCTCCGTAGTCCCCGTGGCATCCAAACACGCACTCGTACTCCGGAAAAGCTTCCCGAATCACGCGATGCGCGCGTTCCATATCACTTGCCGTTGCTTTTCGGTTCTGATTGCGCATCGTCGCATCTTACCAAATTCCAATCGGAGTGGCTGGATCCACAAACAAAGGGGAGTTCCGTCTGCGTCTGGTGGTAAGTCGTCATGGGTGACTGGGTTTGCCAGGTTTGAGGGGTGAGCGGTCATGGGCATCTGGGTCAGGGGGTTGCGCCGCCCGCGGCGCGTTCATGATCGAGCCCGATATATTTTCGACCCCTCGGCCTCGGGCCGGGGTCTGACGCTCGCCCGGAACTCCCTTCATTCAACTTCAACCTGCCAGTTGGCGCCTTGAACGAGCACGTTCAGTTCGCGGATGCGCTTGGAGAGATCGTCGGACTGCTTTTGCAGCTTGGCGACCTCGACTGTCGCGACCCACTTGATCTCCTTCATGCTGTAGCGCTCGGGCTCCTTTTGGGAACCCTGCACGGCGGCCTGGAGGATCGAGTGCTGCTGGACCAGCTTGTCGCGCAGGGCGATCAGTTGTGCCAGCGTGCGGCCGTCGGGCAGGCGGCAGGCCGCGTTGGCCGTGTTGACCCGGATGACCAGCGATTCCAATTCATCCAGGACGGCGACGGCTTCCTTCATCAGTTCCACGGGGTCTTCGTGCGGCCGTTCGCCGTCCTGGACGACCGCGTTGCTGACGATCCGCTCACGGAGCGACGCCAGCTTCTTCTTCATGTCCGAACGCAACAGCAATGTTTCTGCGAGTTTCATGGTGTTCTTCCTTCCGTATGACGCTTGAACCAACAGCAGGAGCCGTGCCAGAGAAAGCACGCCTTGCCTGCGATTCGCATAACCGGCCACCAAATAGAGACTTGCCGCCAGATCGACACAGATTGATGCCAATTCGCCGCAGCGTCGATCAATAATGCTGGTATATCCTATGAGATAATGTACGATATATACATCTATGAAGAAGCGACTCGTCATCATCGGCCTCATCGGCCAGCAACTGGACGCCGGCTTCGGCCAGCGCCGCTGGGACCACTGGCGGCCGACCGTCAGCCTCTGCCAGCACGAAGACCTGCTCGTGCATCGCCTGGAGCTGCTCCACCCGCGCGCCAACATCTCGCTCGCCAAGACCCTCACGCAGGATATTGCGGGGCTTTCGCCCGAGACGGTCGTGCGGCCGCACACCGTGGAGTTCCGCAATCCTTGGGACTTCGAGGAAGTCTACGGCACGCTGCACGACTGGGCCCGCGGCTACGACTTCCGGCCGGAACAGGAAGACTACCTCATCCACATCACCACCGGCACGCATGTGGCCCAGATCTGCCTGTTCCTGCTGACCGAAAGCCGCTACCTGCCCGGGCGGCTGATTCAGACCGGGCCGCCGCGCGAGAACGTGCCCGACCCGGGCTCGTACGACATCATCGACCTCGACCTCTCCAAGTACGACCGTCTGGCCGCCCGCTTCGCACGCGAGCAGCGCGAAGGCCTGTCGTTCCTCAAGTCCGGCATCGACACGCGGAACGCGGCGTTCAACGCCCTCATCGAGCAGATCGAGAAAGTCGCCATCGCGTCGACGGCCCCCCTGCTGCTGACCGGCCCGACCGGCGCGGGTAAGTCGCAACTGGCCCGCCGCATTTACGAACTCAAGAAGAGCCGCCGTCAGGTGGCCGGGACTCTGGTCGAACTCAACTGCGCCACGCTGCGCGGCGACCAGGCGATGTCCGCACTCTTCGGCCACGTCAAAGGCGCCTTCACGGGCGCCGTCACCGACCGCCCCGGCCTGCTCCGCGCCGCCGACACCGGCGTCCTCTTCCTCGATGAGATCGGCGAGCTGGGCCTGGACGAGCAGGCCATGCTCCTGCGCGCCGTCGAGGAGAAGCGCTTCCTGCCCGTCGGCGCCGACAAAGAAACCAGCAGCGATTTTCAACTCATCGCCGGCACCAACCGCAACCTGATCGAGCAGGTGCGGCTGGGCCGCTTTCGCGAGGATCTGCTCGCCCGCATCAACCTGTGGACGTTTCACCTGCCGGCCCTGCGGCAGCGCCGCGAGGACATCGAGCCAAACCTCCGCTACGAGATCGACAATCTCGGCCGCCGCACCGGCCGCAACGTCGGCTTCAACCGCGAGGCGTTCGAGCACTTCCTTCGTTTCGCCCAGTCCGACGAAGCCACCTGGCCCGGCAACTTCCGCGACCTCAACGCCGCCGTCACGCGCATGGCCGCGCTGTCCACGGGCGGCCGGGTGACCACACCCGTTGCCGAAGACGAAATCGCCCGCCTGCGAAGTGTCTGGCAGCCGCCCGCCGCCGACTCCGCGGGCCTGCTGGCGCACCTGGTCGGCCCGCGCTTGGCCGAGATAGACCGCTTCGACCAACTCCAACTCGAAGCCGTCCTGCGCATCTGCCAGAACCACCGCACCCTCTCTGAAGCCGGCCGGGCGTTGTTCAATGTGTCACGCACCGCCAAGAACACCGCCAACGACGCCGACCGATTGCGGAAGTACCTGGCGCGATTCGGACTCCGCTTCGATGATATTCGGTCACTGTCCCCGTAAATCGTAGCAGATCAACCGTGGCTCCTTGCCGGAGATCGGATCGCGCGAGTTCTGGCAGATGTAGAGCAGGCCGCGGCTGAGCACCGGCGGGCTCCAGTTCTCGCCGCCGGCGAAAAGCCAGGCGCGCGACAGTTCCTTATAGCCGCGCGGATTGAGGTCCAGCCACAGCAGATGTCCGTTCTCCGTAAAGCACAGCGCCCGGCCATCGGCCCACAACAGATGCGAACGGTTCAGTTCCATCTGAATCCGTCGCTTCTCGCCGCGCACCTCGACCTCCTCGACCCACTGCGGCTCGTGCCGCCACATTTCCCGGCCGGTGGCGATCTCAATACACACCAGCGGACAGTCGCGTGGACCGTGCCCGTGAAAACCATACAGGTATCCATCGCGCACCAGGGCGGCCATGAAATGCGTCCCGAAATCCTCGTCCTTCCAGAGCAGCTTCGCCGTGAAATCGGCCTGCACATCGACCATCGCGCTGCCGTGGCCATAGCACTCAGAGATGAAGACGCGATTCCCCACGACCACCGGCGGTGATGCATTCACCGACTCTCGCCGCTTACCGCGCCAGTCGAATTCGAAATCGAGCTTGCCGCTGGCCGGGTCGAGACACATGAGCCCGC
This sequence comes from Phycisphaerales bacterium, assembly GCA_025361735.1. Taxonomy (GTDB): domain Bacteria; phylum Planctomycetota; class Phycisphaerae; order Tepidisphaerales; family Tepidisphaeraceae; genus JANYKD01. Next base: position 20,708 of record JANYKD010000133.1, on the reverse strand, counting down.
CGCTCGGCGGCCAGCTTTCCCCGCCGGCGAAGACAAACACGCGCCGCTGCCCACGAATGTCAGCGGGAATCGGCGATGCGTAGCTCTGTCCATATCGCTTCCCGGCCGTCCAGGCGAACACCCCGGTCTTGCCGTCATATGCCACGACGCTCGGCCCGCCCTCCGCGCCGACATTCACGATCAAGCGCCCGCCTTCAACCAGCGGCGTGCCGCCCACACCGAAGAAGTTCTGCCTGAGCTTGAACTCCGCCTGCAAATCATGTTTCCAGACAAGTTCGCCGCTGGACAGGTTGAGGCAGTGCAGTTCGCCCGTAACGCCGAGCGTATAAACGCGACCGGCCTCGATGGCCGGCTGACATCGCGGCCCGTCGGTATAGCCGTAGCGGTCCTGATACTCCACGGGATACGCATGCCGCCAGAGTCGCCGGCCGGTCTCGGCGTCGAGACAATCGACGACCTCGCTGCCCTCCACACGATGAAAATGCACCACCCGCCCACCGGCCACGCTCGGCGGCGCATATCCTGAACCCCGCTCGATTTCCCAGACAATCGCCGGCCCGCGCGGCGGCAGCGTCTTGAGCAGTTTCGTCTCAATCGAAACCCCATCGTGCGTCGGTCCCAGCAGGCAAGGCCATTCCGACACCACAGCCCCCTCCGCCAACGCCCGGGGCACCGCGTGAAACGTCAGCCCCATCTGCGCAGCCGGATCCGCGGTCCGCGCCGCGGCTGCACATGTGACCCCAAGGAGAATTAACAGCAAACGTCGGATCATGACTCAACCCTGCAACATCATCGCCATCACGCCAAGGCTTTGGCAGAACTCCGTGCACAGTCCTCGGACACCAGAATTTTGTGGCATGGGCGTCTCGCCCATGGTGTCGGTACTCCGACACATCATCCGTGTCCGGAAACACGTTCACACCCGCGTCTCATCGCACCAGCGCCGCCACATCATACGGTAGGCCGCCTCAACGTCTCGAGCGAACCCCGCCCCGTCCATCAACCGCGACCGCCGCATCCGCTCGCGCAGCGCCCCCCGCAGCAGCCGCAACCGTGGCAGATCGCCGGCTAATTCCGTCGCCACGCGGACGTACTGCTCCACCGTCCCGGCCGCCAGGTCCGCCAGCCCCACCTGCGACAGCAGTTCCAGCCCGCTGCGCGACACCGGCATCGAGCCCACCAGACTGACCACCGGCACGCCCATCCACAAGGCATCACATGTTGTCGTCCCACCGCCATATGGGAATGGATCCAGTCCAATGTCGATCTCGCGATACAGGTGCATGTACTGCGCCAGCGGAACAAATCCCGCAAAGGTCACACGCGACGGCGCGATCCCGCGGGCCGCCAGAAACTCCTCCACGCGCCGCCGATGACGGCCCGCGTGCGTGTGCAGCACCAGCCGCGACCCCTCAGCACCCGCCAGCACGCGGCACCACGCATCCAGCGTCGGCTCGGTCACCTTGCGGAAATTGTTCAGGCATCCGAACGTCACGCGCCCGCACCGCGCGGCCGGCGGCTCACCCGGGACCCGGGTTGTATCCAGCGTCATTGGCAACGGTAGGGCGGTTTCGCCGAAACCGCCGCGGTCGGGCGTACCCGGACGGCTCAGCGAGCTGTCCCCACCCGCGTCCGGCGATTCCCCTTGCGGTTCGTAGCACCAGTACGTCGCCGGCAGGAGCATCGTCCGCTCCGCGCAGCACTCCGCAAACCCGCCCGCATCCAGCACGGCTGTGCTCAGGCGATAATCGATCGCGTTCAGCCCCGTCGTCCCGCAATACGCCAGATAGGTCACCTGCACGGGTGCCGGCCGGCGCGCAAACACCAGCAGCCGGCTGCCGGCCATGTGCATTGTCAGATCCACGAGGATGTCGATCCCGTCCTGGCGGATCATCGCGGCCAGCCGTTCATCATCCACGGCCGACACATCGCGCCAGACATGGGCGTGCGAGCGAAGCCGCCGCGTCATCGCATCCTGGCGCGCCTGCGACGCATAGCAGAAGATGCGAAATCGCTCCCGATCGTGCGCCGGCAGCAGGGGCGCCAGAAATCGGCCCACCGGATGCGCGAGAAAATCCGCCGATACGTATCCCATCCGCAGGGGCCGATCCGGCGACGGGTCATTCCCGTGCGGCCGATGAAACCGCGCCAGCGGGGCCGCGTGAACCTCGTTCCAGCGCCGATGCTCCTCGTACAGGGACCACGAATCCGACGCCGGATGGAAGTGCAACGCGTAGAGCAGATTGCTGTGAATGCGGGCCGAATCCGGCCGAAGTCGCAGCGCCTCGCGGCAGCAGGCGATCGCCTCATCGTGCAGCCCCTGTTCGCCACGGACGCTTCCCAGATTGGCATGGGCCTCCGCGTAATCCGACCGCAACGCGATCGCCCGCTCATAGCAATCGGCCGCCTCATCGAGCCGGCCCGTCTGCTGATACGCGTTGCCCAGGTTATTATGAACCTCCGGCGCATCCGGCGCCAGCGCCAGCGCCCGCTGAAAACACCCCATCGCCCCCTCGACATCCCCCTGGCTCTTCAATGCACTGCCCAGATTGCAGTACACGGCCGCACTGTCCGCACTCACCGCAATTGCCTGCCGATACAACGCCACTGCCTGCGCCAGCCGCCCGGCCTCGTGGTGCCCCGTCGCCTCTCGCAGTATGTCCTCGACACTCGGCTGGCCCATGTATCTCCATATCTTAGCAACATCCACGCCGACCTGCGGTAAGACATTACAGAGGAGTCATAAGACCGGCGAGAGCTAAGTTCTTCCTCTCTTCCGGGCGTGAAATTGTAATGATCATTCAACAGACTCAACTCGATATTCGTTCGGCCGGCTCGCGTTCGGCCCATGAGTACTACCTTCGCGCCACGATCGACGCCGACGCCATTTCGCCCGACGTCGTCTTCGACACCTTCGACACCCTTTACAACTTCGTCGCCGAAACCGGGTCGGCGATCGCCCATGAACGCGTGATCATGCCGCCCGGCTGCCACGATCTCGTCGCCCGCGCCTGGAAGACCGCCTCACGCGGCCGCCACGACGGGGTGCCCCCCTGCTTCCTCGTCGCCGATCCGGGCCAGCACGAACTGGCCATCCAGGTGCATGCCATCGCGCCCATTGATCCGCCGACCATTCTCACACTCGATGGCCGCCCGGTCGCCCGCCTGTTCCGAGCTTCGGGCATGCGCTGGTGCATCGGCTCGGGCATTCTCCCGGCCGTGCGCAGCGAGCCCGCCGCCCAGGCCGACAGCATGTTCCGCCGCACCCGGGAATTGCTCCAGAAGACGGCGATGACCTTCCACGACGTCGCTCGCACCTGGATCTTCATGCGCGACATCCTCGACTGGTACACGCCCTTCAATGGCGCCCGCAACGCCCTGTTCATCGAAGACGGCCTGCTCATCCCTGGCAAACAAGGCGATGTCCCCGCCTCCACCGGCATCGGCGTCGCCCCGGCCACGCCCTCGGCTTGTGCCATGGATTTCTTCGCCGCCACCGGCCACGAGGAATGCATCCAGCGCCACCAGGCCGCCGGCAAGCAACGCGCCGCGTATGAGTACGGCTCCGCGTTCGCCCGCGCCGCCAACGTGGTCACCCCGTCCGGCTATACGAGTTTCGTCTCCGGCACGGCCGCCATCGACGCGGCCGGCAACACCTGCTTCCTCGACGATGCCGAAGGCCAGATTCGCATGACGCTCGAGAACGTCGTCGCCGTCCTGGCCGACCTCCAGTGCGCACCCGACGATGTGGTAGCCGTCATCGCCTACTGCAAAACCCCCGAAGTCGAAACCGTCTTCCGCCGCCTGTTCATGGACACGCTCCCCTGGCCGTGGGTGGTGGTCCTCGCCGACGTCTGCCGCGACGACCTGCTCTTCGAGGTCGAAGCAACGGCGATTCCGAATTCGCGGCAACTGCGGCCGAGGTAGACACTGGCAGCGACGTCTCGCCGATACTCGTGCCATGAGGAGAAGGGGATGCACGAAATCGCGGTGATTCTGCAATGGGTTGGTATCCTTCTGCTCTGGCTATATATTGCCGGTCCAGCTGTGGTGAAATTCACTCACCGCATCCGGACATCGAATGCTCCGATCGTAGTGGATGACCATGCCCTGTCGCGCGAAGCTCGGGCATATTTCGACGGCATCGACCCACAGTTGGGCGAGTTGGGGTTTAAGCGCGCCGCACTTTTGTACGGCGAGGGGGCGGTTAAGGGATTGCGATCATATTCCGCGATATACACGCACGCGCAGCGCGGACAACTTGCCCAGTTACATGTGATTCACAGCAGCATGCAGATCAAGAGAGCTTCGGAGTTTTCCACCGTTAGTGCTGATGGACTCATCGTCGAGACGTCAAACGCGAAGATCGTCCCAACATTCAGCCCGGTTGTGCAACACAAGAAGCTGTATGCACCCACCGTTCAGGATGTTCGCCTTCTCCACAGCCTGCATGCAGCGCGCGAAGCTAGGTATCTTAAGCCGAGCGTCGAGCGGTTCCTGCCGTCGCCCGGTACTGAGGCTGGACTGAGTGCCTTGGCCACCAGTCTGGAATTGTGGTGGCAGACTGATGCTGGCTTCTACCGCCGTGATGTACAACCAGGAGTCTATCTGATGACGTGGACCGGGGCGTATTTGATGTCTTGGAAACAGCTTTTTCCGGTACATCAGATTCTGGCATGGCAGCAACGCAGACAGGCCCACCAAGAGTTGTCTGACGCGATGCAAACACCGATGACACCGTCCTCGCCTGTGCGTATTACTCACCATGTGCCATTTCAAGTCAGCGAGGGGTTCCCCGTCATCTTCCCTGATTGACCTGCCGAGCGTGCCGACGCGACTGAAGGGACAGCAATGATACAGGTCACCTCAATGTCTAGTTTCCAGACACGCGTCTCATTAGCCCTTGCGCTAGCCGTCGCCCTGCTGGCCGCAACCTGGCCAACGAATGTGCTCGCAGCCGACGCTGCACCCGCCCAGCCCGCTCAAGTTCCGCACAAATACGCCTCCCACGATTACAAGGAGACGGCCGAGGCGATGCTTAAAGAGGTGCGCCTGGTCATCCCCGAGGGGCTGACCACCGTGCGGGGTATCCTCGTCGTCACCAACGGCGCCGGCGGCGACACGCGCCACTGGTATACGGGGGCGTGGTACAGCGAGTTCCTGCACCTGCATGACTTCGCCTTCCTCGGCGCCAAAGGCTTCACCTCCCACGTCGAAAGCCTCCAGGTGATGCAACACGCCCTGGCACAGATCGCCAAAGACACCGGCCATCCCGAACTGGTCAACGTTCCCTACGTCACCACGGGCTTCTCGGCCGGCGGCGGGTTCGCCAGCCGGCTGCTCGTGGAAGTTCCCGACCGCGTCATTGCCTGCGTCCCGGTTTCCTCACGCCTGAACTTCACGGGAACCACGCCCAGCCCGGCCAACCTGGCCACACCCGCCTGCATCATTTCCGGCGAACTGGAAAAGGGTCTCCCCGCGATGGTGGAACCCGTTCTCGAAGCCTATCGCCCCAAGGGCGCGCTCTTCGCCTGGATGACCGTCCAGGGCGGCGGCCACACCAAGTCCGACCAGGACATCCTCGCCATCGCATTTCTCGACGCCTGCGTACGCCTGCGCTACCCCGCCGATGCCGACGTCCGCCAGGGCCCCGTCAAACTCAAAACCCTCGATCCCGCCACCGGCTGGATCGCCGACAACACCACATGGAAAACTGGCCTGACCACCATCGCCCCGGCCGGCCAATTCAAGGGCGCAATCGAGAAATCCAGTTGGCTGCCCAGCGAGGACATCGCTTTTGTCTATCGTGCGTACGCCACGTACGACCGCCCGCTGACCATCGCCGCCCCCGTCGACGCCTGGAACAGCCGGCACACCTACGACCCCGGCTCGGCCATTACCATCAAGGTCGACGACTCCAAATTCCTCGGCTGGAAGAAGCTCGAGTTCTACGACGGCGCCCGCAAACTCGGTCAGATCACCCAGTCCCCGGCTCAGTTCACGGCCACCGACCTGACTCCCGGCTTCCACGCCTTCTCCGTTCTCGGCACCGACGCCGCCGGCAAGCTCCGGCCCTCGAACCCAACGCTGGTCGTCGTGCGGAAACTGCCGGCCGCTCAGTAGTGCGTCGCGTGGCCAGCGGCCACGGGTGCCTGGGCGGAGGCGTGCACCGGGACCCACTTTCACACTCGGAGAATTTGTTCGGACCGCGCCCTTGGGGAGGGATATAATCGCGGGTTCAGGTTGCAATTCTTCGGGTGAATGCATGGTGAAACGTCTACTCTGGCTGTTTCTGGCCTGCACGGTCGCTTCAGGCTCGCTCGACGCGGCGGAACCTCCACTTCCTCGGCCGCAAGGCGTGGACTTCATCCGCGAGATCGAGCCCATCTTTAAATCGGAGTGCTATCAGTGCCACAGCGAGAAAAAGCCCAAGGGCAATCTGCGCCTGGACGCCCGGACGCTGGCCATGAAAGGCGGCTCCTCGGGTGCCGCCATCACGCCGGGCAAAGCCGCCGACAGCTATCTCGTCCACCGCATTGAAGGCACCGGCGGCGAAGACCGAATGCCGCTGGACCGGCCGGCGCTATCGCCGCAGCAGATCGCGCTGATCAGGCGCTGGATCGACGGCGGCGCCAATTGGCCGGATGCGGCGGCCAACACGTCGGCCAGACTGGAGGCGCACTGGGCGTTCGTCAAGCCGCGGCCAATGGCTCCGGCCATCGTCCATAATCCTGCCTGGCCGAAGAATCCGATCGACACCTTCATCCTGGCGCGTCTTGAGAAAGAGGGACTGCAACCCAGCCCCGAGGCCGACCGCCCGACCCTGCTGCGACGGCTCAGTCTCGACCTCATCGGTTTGCCGCCAACACCGGCAGAGGTCGATGCGTTTGTCAAAGATGCCTCGCCGAATGCGTACGACAAACAGGTGGACCGTCTGCTCGCCTCGCCGCATTTTGGCGAGAAATGGGCGCGGCATTGGCTGGACCTGGCACGATACGCGGACACCAACGGTTACGAAAAAGATCGCACGCGCGTAATCTGGCCGTACCGCGACTGGGTCATTGCCGCGTTCAATTCCAATATGCCCTTCGATAAGTTCACTGTGGAACAAATCGCCGGCGACATGTTGCCAAACGCCGGTGTGTCGCAGCGCGTCGCCACGGGGTTCCACCGCAACGCCATGACCAATGAGGAAGGTGGCATCGACGTCGAGGAATTCCGTTTCAAGGCGGTGGTGGATCGCGTACAGACGACCATGACTACCTGGATGGGTGTGACTTTCCAATGCGCCCAGTGCCACACCCACAAGTACGATCCGTTCTCGCAAAAGGAGTATTACCAGCTCTTCGCGATGCTCAACAACGCCAACGAGGCTGATTTCTACGAGGTTCCCGACGAGAAGATCGCCGCCAGCCGCGCCGAGGCGGAAAAGAAAATCGCTGAAGCCATCACGGGACTGCCCAAGCACTTCCCAACCCACAAGCCGGACATCCAGGTCACAGCGCTCCACCCCACAACCGCAACCGCCACGGCCGCTCAACTAACCGTGCTCGACGATGGATCAATCATCGCTTCCGGCCCGCGCTCGGCGACCGACACCTACACGATCACCACCACGGTGGACGCACCGGGCATCCAGACCGTCCGGCTGGAAGTGCTCACCGACCCGTCGTTCCCGCACGGCGGCCCCGGCCGCACTGGCGGTGAATCCAACGGCAATTTCGTGCTTACCGATTTCAAAGTGCTGATCGTCACGCCGGACGGAAAGACTTCGCCTGTTGCCCTCTCACAGCCCCAGGCCGATGTCAACCAGACCGGCTTCACGATTGCGGCCGCCATCGACGCCGATCCGAAAACCGGCTGGGCCGTCGATGACGGCGCGCACCGCAACCAGAACCATTGGGCCACCTTTGCCGCGGCCGTCCCTGCCGGCACGACTGGCAGGATCACGCTGAAGTTCATCCTCGATCAGCAATTCCCCGACCACACCATCGGCCGATTCAAACTGCTCGTCGGCGGCGACCGGGCGATACCGCCCGCCAATGTGCCGCCCGATGAGCTTCGCCAGAGATACCTCGCCCAACGCTTCGATGAATGGGAGAAGGAGTCCACTCCCAAGGCGGGCAACTGGACCATCCTCCAAACGATCTCGGCCGTGTCGCGCAATGCCGCGGTGCTCGAATTGCAGCCCGACGGCGCAGTACTTGCCAAGTTCGATAAACCCAACACCGACGTCTACGATCTCGAGTTCGACACGCTTCCGCCGACAACGACCGCCTTGCGCCTGGAGGTGTTGCCCGATCCATCGCTGCCCGAAAACGGCCCCGGCCGCGCCCCGCTCTTTTCGCCGGGCGACTTCCTGTTGTCCGAGTTCCAGGCGTTCATCAATTCCCCGGCCAAGCCCAAAGACTGGCGGCCGGTGAAGTTCGCGTCCGCCTCGCATTCCTACGCCGCGCCCAAGTACTCGGCCGCCGCCGCACTCGATGGGAAGCTCGACACCGGTTGGTCGGTCGCCGGCAAGATCGGCGAAGCCCACCGTGCCGTGTTTGCTTCCGCCTCTCCACTCAAGCTTGAGCCCGGCGCGCGGCTCAGGCTCTCGTTGGTCCAGAACGGCATCCATCAAATGACCCTCGGCCGGTTTCGCCTCTGGGCCACCACCGACGCACAGCCCCGTCCCGCATCCGCTCTGGCACCCGAGATTGAGGCGCTCCTGCTGATACCAACCGACAAGCGATCCGCAAGGCAGACAGCGCAGCTACGAACGTTCTTCTTGTCGGTTGCGCCTGAACTCGCCTCCCAGCACAAGCAGATTGCCGAAATGCGCAAGGCTCTCCCAAAACTCGACCGCACGCTGGTCATGGAGGAACGTGATATCCGGCACGCCCGCGTTACTCGCATCCATCACCGCGGTGAGTTTCTGCAGCCCAAAGAAGCCGTCAAACCCGCAGCGCCGGCCGTGCTTCATCCACTACGAGTCGATCCTTCGCACCCAGAGCCCAACCGCCTGGACCTGGCACACTGGCTCGTCGATCCGGAGAATCCGCTGGTGGGCCGCGTGACCATGAACCGCGCCTGGAGTGTTCTGTTCGGCCGGGGAATCGTCAACACCCTTGACGATTTCGGCATTCAGGGCGAGCGCCCGACGCATCCGGAGTTGCTCGATTACCTCGCCACTGAATTCGTGGCCCGCCATTGGGACTTCAAGGCGATGCTCCGCCTGGTCGTCACCTCGGCCACGTATCGTCAGAGCTCGCACGTGTCGCCGCAGCTCTGGCAGCGCGACCCACAGAACATCCTGCTGGCGCGCGGTCCTCGCGTTCGCGTCGACGGTGAAGCCGTTCGCGATATCGCCCTCTGCGCCTCGGGCCTGCTCTCGCCGAAGATTGGCGGGCCAAGCGTCTTCCCGCCGCAACCCGCGGGAATCACCGAGCTGTCCTACGGCCCGATGCCGTGGAAGACCAGTGTCGGCGATGAGCGTTACCGCCGCGGCCTCTACACATTCCTGAAGCGCACCAGTCCGTATCCAGGACTGAACATCTTCGATACGCCCAACGGCGATGTCACCTGCCCCAAGCGGCCGCATTCCGACACGCCGCTGCAGGCCCTGCAGACGCTCAACGACGCCGTCTTTGTCGAGGCCGCCCAGGCCATGGCCCGGCGCCTGTTCGCCGAGGGCCCGAAGGATGCGCCCGGCCGGATCGCCCTGGCATTCCGCTGGTGTACGGCCCGGCCGCCCGAACCCGACGAACTGCGGAATATCGGCGAGTTCTATTCCCGGCAGATCGAGCGTTTCAAACAGAAACCGGCCGACGCCGCCCAACTCGCCGCCGCCGACCCGAAACAGCCGGCCACGGACGTTCCCGACCTCGCCGCCTGGACAGCCGTTTCCCGTGTCCTGCTGAATCTCGACGAGACGATTACCAAGGAGTGAGCCATGCTTTGCAGCAGCGACCCATCCCGCTACGCGGCCTCGGCGCGGCAGCTTCACGAGATCACCCGCCGCCAGCTCTTCCGCGACTGCGGCCTGGGTCTGGGCAAGATCGCCCTGGCGTCGCTCCTGTGTGATGGACTGGTGCGGACGGCCGCATCGGCCGCCGAGCCCGCGTATCTCCCTCACCCACATTTCGCCGCTCGCGCCAAGCGGATCATCTACCTCTTCATGGTCGGTGCCCCGAGCCAGCTCGATCTCTACGACTACAAACCCGAGCTCGTGAAATACGACGGCAAGCCCATACCAGCCGAGTTCACCAGGGATGCCCGCTACGCCTTCATCCAGAAGGACGCCGCCTTGCTGTCGCCGCGATTCAAGTTCGCGAAATACGGCAAATCGGGCCAGGAACTTTCCGAGGTGCTGCCGTTCCTGTCGAAGGTGGCCGACGACATCACCATCATCCGCTCCGTCCACACTGACCATTTCAACCACGCCCCCGCCCAGATCTTCGTCAACACCGGCTCCGGCATTCTCGGCCGGCCGTCCATGGGCGCCTGGGTCACCTATGGTCTGGGGTCCGAATCGTCCGACCTGCCCGGCTTCGTCGTCCTCACCACGGGCCAGGGCACCTCCGCTGGCCCGTCGATGTGGGGTTCCGGCTTCCTGCCCACGCAATACCAGGGCACGCGTTTTCAGGCGATCGGGGCGCCCGTGCTGGCCGTCTCCAATCCGCCCGGCGTCGACCGCGATCTCCAGCGGCAATCGCTGGATCTCATCCGTAACCTCAACCAGAAGAGGCTCGATACGGTCGGCGACCCGGAGATCGCCACGCGCATCTCCGCCTTCGAGATGGCCTATCGCATGCAGGCGAGCTGCCCGGAACTGATGGACCTCTCCAAAGAATCCCCGGCCACGCTCCAGATGTACGGGGCCAAACCCGGTGAATCATCCTTCGCCAACAACTGCCTGCTGGCCCGCCGCCTCATCGAGCGCGGCGTCCGTTTCGTCAATGCCTATCACGCCGACTGGGACCATCACTCCGACGTCGCCGGCGGCCTGAAGACCCAATGCAAGCTCACCGACCAGGCCAGCGCCGCCCTGATCACGGACCTCAAACAGCGCGGCCTGCTCGAAGACACGCTCGTTGTCTGGGGCGGCGAATTCGGCCGCACGCCGATGGTGGAGACGTCGGCCCAGCTCGCGCGTGCCAACGGCCGGGACCACCACCCGCAGGCATACAGCATGTGGATGGCCGGCGGCGGCGTGAAGCCCGGCATCACGCTTGGCAAGACCGACGACATCGGCTTCAACCCCGTCGAAGACCCGGTCCACGTCCACGACCTCCAGGCCACGATCCTGCACCTGCTGGGTCTGGACCACGAGCGGCTGACCTACCGCCATCAGGGACGAGACTACCGGCTGACGGATGTGCATGGAACCGTGGTGACCAAGCTCCTGGCGTGAAGGCCCACGATCAACCACCCGACTTCGCGTACTTCCGCCCCTTCCATACGGTGCCGCCGCCAAAATGGTGCTGCCACGCCGAGTGGCTCGCGATCGCGCAGTACAGGGCGATGCTCACGGGCATCAGAAACGTGTGCCAACAGGGCAGCCGCATAAAGCGCACGGTTCGCCGGTGCATCAGGCATTGGGCGGTCCACATCACGATCGCGATGGCCGCGAACCACAGGCTCCAGGCCGAATGAGCCCGGAACAGCCACACGAGGCCGATCATCACATACACCGGCGGCAGCACCACGAACAGAATCCCGAAGATCAGCCCCACCCAGAACTTTCGCGGCTGATATTCCATCCCCGCGTAGGCATTCTTGGACAGACCTTCCCACAGGTCGTTGAAATCCTCGTACATCCTTGTCGAAGTCAGGTCATGCGTGAGCCGGCTGTGGGTCTTGGCCCCGGATTCCTTGAGTTTCTTTGCGAGGTTCACATCGTCGATAATCTCCGCCTTCACGGCCTCGTGTCCGCCGATCTTCTCGTATGTCTCGCGCCGCACCAGGATGAACCCCCCGGCAGCCAGCGCCACCTTGCTCCTGGGATCGTTCGCCTTCCCGGGCGGCATGATCAACCCGATGATCGTCATCAGCCCGGCCATTCCGATCTTCTCCATCTCGCTGGAAAAGATCAGCGTGGGAAAGAGACTGACCATGTCATAGCCGCCCTGATCCGCCAGCCGCATGGCCTGCCGCACCGCGAGCGGATGGAAGAACATGTCGGCATCCGTGAAACAGAGCCACGGGGTGGCCGCCCGATCGACCCCCTGCTTCACTGCCCATGGCTTGCCGCACCAGCCCTCCGGCCGCGGTGAGCCGCCAATGACGAGCAGATTCGCGTGCTGCTTCCCGATCGCCGCCAGGACGGCCGCCGAATCATCGTCACTCTGATCGTTGACCAGCACGACACCCAGCCCAGGATAGTCCTGGGCGCAGAGAGTCGGGACCGTCTCCGGCATGATCTTCGCTTCGTTGCGGGCAGGCACGATGATGGTCACGGCGGGCAGCGATGCCGGCTCGGGCAGGACCGTGGCCGCATCCAGCACGGTTTCATAGCCCGCGCGATACGCGGGATTGACGAGCAACGCCAACCAGAACACAGCGAACGCGCCAACAATAATCAGGATCACAATCATACTGAATCTCAACCACAAATAATCGGACAATTCTACACACACGGCTTTTTTGCCATCTCGGGGTTGCCACGACAATCTGGAGCGACTATATTACGACATTGTCAACAACGCGATGACCGATTGCGAACACGCCGCCCAGCAGTGGGCGTCGGCTACACAGGGTTCGTCAACATCTTACTGCGGCCATGGAATCATATCGAGAACCTCGACACGATCGCCGGAGATGAAGTATGGCAACTTCACATGACAACTCAGTGCCGTCGGTGTCCTCACCGGCGGAATCCCGGACTAGCGATAGTAACAATGACGGCACCGGCTGCAGGTCGCCCGACACGACGCGTCCGTGCGTCCCCGGCACATTCCCCCCGAGGCGTGCCTTCACGCTCGTCGAGCTCCTCGTCGTCATCGGCATCAGTGCCTTGTTGACGTCCGTCCTGCTCCCTGCGCTACACAAAGCCAAGGAAGCGGCCAACACCGCCGCCTGCCTGGCTAATCTCCGGGCGATCGGCCAGGGAATGCTCATGTATGCCCAGGAGAACAACAACTGCATCGTCGGCTCGCCGTTGACCTCCGGCCACTATCTCTGGACCGATACCGGCGCCGCTCCCATCGCCAACCCCGGCGTCACCGATGCCGACTGCCCGCCACCGTGCCTGGATTTCTTCGACTTCATCGGCCCGCTGAGCCAGGCGATGAAATTGCCGCTCCCCGACACAACGTCCACGGCCGCCCGTTTCAAGGCCTACCGCGAACTCAAGCAGTTCAAGTGTCCGTCGGCCGATGGCATCATCGCCACCAAAGCCTATACAAAGGTTGACATCGAATCCGGCCAGATGCTCAGCTACTGCACCGCCCTGGGTTTCATGTTCCCGCCGTTCCGCGACAGTGCGTACTCCGGCCTCGCCGCCATGCCGGGCAAGCCCTACTGGACTGTCCCCGCCGGGTATTTCCCCAAGGTGAACCGTGTCGGCCCCGGATCACAAAAGATCTTCGCCTCAGACGGCGGTCGCTGGACGCGTTCCAACGAGTCCGCCGGACCGACCTTCTCGATCACGCTGGACGTCGAAAGCCCGCACCTCTACACCCCTTTCTCCGACTTCGGCGCGTTCTGTGGTGCCAGCAAGAGTCTCGATCGCTCCGCCGGCAGCGGCGGCACCGCGGCGGCCAAGTTCGACGCCCGCATCTTCGGTTTCCGGCACGGCGCGCGAACCGCCTTCCGCGGCGCCGGCGAGTACCGCTTCAACGCGATCTTCTTCGACGGCCACGCCGAGTGCCTCGACGACATGACCGGCGCGAACCCTTCCCTCTGGCTCCCGACCCACACCACCATCTCCAACCCCGCCGCCACGCTGGGCAGCCCATACCCCAGCGTCTACCCCGACGCGGCGGCGAAATACATTCCTTCAACCCCGTACATTGTGCCGTAGGAAACTCAGGACTGAGGACTGAGCACTTCCCCGCCGCCTTCCCCGCCGCCCCTTTTACTCGCTGCCCGTCTCGGCTATTCTGCTATCCACGTTCATGACACAACGCAACCGCAATTTGATGGTCGGATTGACCGTGCTGGTGGGATTGGTGCTCCTCGGCTGGATGATCCTGCGTTTCAGCGACGCGCCATTCCGCCTGTTCGCCAAGAAGCAGATACCCATCATGCTGGTCGCCGTCAGCAGTGAAGGCGTCAGCGAAGGCTCCCCGATCTATTACAAGGGCGTGAACGTCGGCCGGGTGTTGAAGCTCGAACGCAGCCCGGACCAGCGATCCGTCCTCATGTATGCCCTAGTCGATGCCGAGCCACCTCCACCGGCCAATGTCGAGGGCAAGATCCGCACGGCCCTGCTGGGCGGCGGCGCCTCCATCAACCTCTACCTGGTCCGCAATCCGTCAACCCAACCGGGCGTGGCCGTAGTTGAGCCTCCGCCGGGCGACGAGAGAGATCCCGATCCGATCGGCCTACTCAGCCCCGATCAGCGGGTCGTGGCGCGGTACGTCGGCGTGGATCTGATGCCCAAGGAATTCGTCAATCTCGCCAACGATCTCACGCTGACCAGCAAGGAAATTCGCCGCTTCAGCCAGGATTTCCGCGATGCCAAGCTGTTCGAGCAGGTGAAGAAAAACCTGGAGACGCTGCAGGTGAGCCTTGAGACGGCCACGAAAGCGTTCGAATCGGCCGACAAACTTCTCAACGACGAGAAGATGCGCAAGGATCTGACCGCCACTCTCGACAACTTCCGGGCCACATCCGAATCGGCCCGGCGCGTGGGACAGGACCTCGAGAAACTGGGCGGCAACGCCAACAAGCGTCTGGACGAACTGGCCGACAACGGCAACAAGGTGTTGATCACCGCACGCACCGAGCTTGAGAAGACGTCACAGAAGATGGGCGCCCGGCTCGACCAACTCGCCACGGTGATCGACAACGTCCAACAGATCACGCAAAAGATCAACGAAGGCAAAGGCACTGCCGGGGCCTTGATCAACGACCCGGCCGTCTACGAAACGCTTCTCGACGCCTCCAAGGAACTGAAGCTGACGATCCAGGACTTCCGCCGGCTCGTCGACCAATGGGAGAAAGACGGCGTTTCTTTCAAGCTCAAGTAACGGGTGATCAATGGGTGGCGACAACGACTGGGCAATCAATCTCCGCAACGTCCGCAAAGTCTACAAGGGCCGCGTCGAGGCCCTGCGCGGCATGGAGATGCGCGTCCGCGGCGGCGAAATCTTCGGCCTGCTCGGCCCCAACGGCGCGGGCAAATCCACGCTCGTCAAGATCATGATGACCGTCGTGCGCCCGACCAGCGCCGAGGGCACGATCCTCGGCTCGCCCGTCGGCTACAAGCCGACGCTGGCCCGCGTGGGATATCTGCCGGAGAACCACCGCTTCCCGCGTTATCTCACCGGCCGGCAGGTGCTGGAGTTCTTCGCGGCGCTGTCCAACGTCGACCGGGCCACGCGCAAGCGACGCTCGGCCGAACTGATCGAGGTCGTCGGCATGTCCGGCGCCGCCGATCGCCGCATCGGCACCTATTCCAAGGGCATGATGCAGCGTATCGGGCTGGCCCAGGCCCTCATGAACGACCCTGACTTGGTCCTGCTGGACGAACCGACGGACGGCGTCGATCCCGTCGGCCGGCGCGATATCCGTCAGGTGCTCATGTCCATGCGCGAGCGGGGCAAGACCATCTTTGTCAACAGTCACATTCTCAGCGAACTCGAACTGATCTGCGACCGCGTGGCCATTCTCTTCATGGGCCAGGTTGCCAAGCAGGGCAGCATGAATGAGCTCGTCGCCGGCCGGGAACACTACGAGATCGAAATCTGCGGCGACGCAGCCCTGCAGCCGGCCATCTGGGCGTGTATCCCGCAACAAAATGGCCAGCTACCGGGCGGCATAAGCGTCGGCATGACCGGCGTGACGACCGTGCGCGTCGGCACCAGCGACGCCGCCGTGCTGCAACCGCTGATCGACCGTTTCCGGGCCGCCGGCCTGGCGATCCGCCGCGTGCAACCGGTCCGCCCGTCGCTGGAAGATCTGTTCATGGACGCGGTGCGGACCCCTGCCGCACCCGGAGCGACCCCGCAATGATGCGCCAGACCGTCGCCATCTTCGTTGACGCCTACCGCGAACTGAGCAGCCGCATGATCTTCTGGATCGTGCTGCTCCTAGCCGTACTGGGACTGGCGGGCTTTGCCCTGCTTGGTGTTTCGGGGCACAACCTGACCATTGTCGGCCACACGATGTTTGAAGGCCCGATCGACCCGAAGATCATCTACAAAAGCCTCTATCTGGGCATGATGGGCAAGGTATGGCTGGTCTTCGGGGGAACCATACTGGCGGTCGTCTCCATCAGCAGCATCTTCCCCGACTTCATCTCGGGCGGCTCGATTGACCTCTACATCGCCAAGCCGATCAGCCGTCTGCGCCTTTTCTTCACCAAATACCTCGCCGGCATGGCGTTCGTCGTCGTTCAGTTGCTGATCTTCTCCATTGGCAGTTTCTTCATCCTCGGCATCCGCGGTGGCGTGTGGCACGCCAGTGTGTTCCTCGCGTTGCCGATCATGCTCTGCTTCTACAGCTACCTCTATGCGTTCAGCGTTCTCTTCGGGGTCTTGACCCGCTCGACGCTGGCTGCCGTGTTGTTGACAGCCTTGATGTGGGCGGTGCTTTACGGTGTCCAGAAGACAGAGATTGAAACCCGCGCGACGATCATCGCTTACAACATCGACATCGGCCGGGCCGACGCCACGATCAAACGAAACGAGGCGATGCTGGCGGCACTAACGCGCACAACCGGCCCGGCCACCCGCCCCACCACCAGCCAGGGAATCATTGACAACCAGCAACGCTCGCTCGACGCAACCGTCGCCCATCGGAATGACCTTCAGAACTCGTTGCACACATGGACGTTCATCCACAAGCTGTTCTATCGCGCGTCGGCCATTCTGCCGAAGGCAGTTTCGACCTATTCATTGCTCGATCGCTACCTCCTTTCCGATGCGGATTTTCAGGCCGCGTCCAACCCACCGGATTCGCTCCCCGAGAACTACCGGGATAAGGTGGAGGCTGGCAAGGAAGTTGAACTTGGCGCCCGTAAGGAATCCCTCTCGTGGATCATCGGCACCTCGCTTTCTTTCGAGTTCGTGGTTGTATGCCTGGCCGCATGGGTCTTCTGTCGCCGGGATTATTAGGATCGCAGCAAACGTATCGTCCGGATTCCGGGTGCCACGGCTTGTCTACTGCAAGCCGTGTTTCGCGGCCACGCCGGCACGGCTTGCAGTAGACAAGCCGTGGCACCCGAAACGTCAGCCGGAAAACCAATTAGTCCTGGTGCTTGGCAACCGACTGGCCGGCTGGTAACTATCAACTATCAACTCCCCAACCCATGTCCCGCGAATCCCCAGGCAACCTCTCCATCGAACTCGGCTCCGCCTACGTGGCCGCCGCGGCGCGCGTGGCGAGTTGGGCCATCGTCTCCGCGATCGTCTGGCGACAACTCGGCCCGGACTCCTTCGCCCTGCTCGTGCTCGTGCGCGGCACGCTCTCGCTGCTCAACTACACCGGTTTCGGCCTGGCACCGGCCATGATCCGGCTCAAGGCCAAATGGGACCAGGAGACCCCGCTCGCCGTCAGCGCACAGCCGGTGATCGAGGCCGAAACACCCGGCGTTCTCGAATACGCCCTGCCCACGACGCATGCCACGCGAATCGCGGCCAATCCGCTTTCCGTGGCCCTGCTACGCAACGGCGCGGCCGTATCCCTGCTGACGTTTCTGGGTGCGATCGGCATCGGCAGCGTCTATGCGTCGTTCATCACCGACATTCACGCGATCCCGAGTTTTCTGAGGACCGATGCGATCGTGCTGGCGGAGTTGTTTGCCGTGGGCTGCGCGTTGCGGCTGGCCAGCGATTCCGCCGGCGCGATTCTCCAGACCCACGGCAACATCGCGGCCGACAATATCGCCCAGGCGGCGTCCGAGATCGTCTGGGTCGCCGGTTCGCTCGTGGCCGTGCTGGTGATGGCACGTCCCCTGCAGGCAATTGGCGCAGCATTCGTCGTGGGTAGTTTCGTCCTCTTTGCAGCACGGTTCTCCCTGGCCATGGGTCATGCCCCGCAGACCTCCGAGCGGCCGTCCGTCAGGGATATGACATGGCTGTTGAAATACGGCCTCACCGTGACCGCCGGCTCCCTGGCTGACTTTCTCTATGGCCCACTGGCCTGCATCCTCATCAACCGGCTGCTGACCGACTCTGATCTTGCCGCCTATTCCGCGGCCATCCAGATCGACGGAGCGCTCCTGCTGCTGGTCACCGGACTGGCGGCCGTCATGCTCCCGCGCGCGGCGGCCGCCGTGGGCGCGCACGACTGGCCCGCCGTCCGTCGCTATTACATCCGCGGCAGCCTCGCGGCCACGGGCGTGCTCGCCATCAGCGCCGTCGCCGTCGGGCTGCTCTCGCCGGTGCTCTTCCGCATCTGGCTGAAGAACCCGCCTCCCCTGGCCATGGCGATCCTGCCGCTGGTGCTGATCCACACCGTGCTCGGCGGCCAAAGCCAGATCGGCCGGGCGATCATGCTCGCCATGGGCAAGGCCCGCGCGTTCACGACCTCGCTCCTGACCGCCGGCATCGTCAACGCTTTGCTGTGCCTCGGCCTGCTCGCATGCACATCCCTGGGTGTCGTGGCCGTCCCCCTAGCGACGATCGCGGTGGTGACACTACGCGGAGCACTCTGGACACCGTGGTATGTGCTGAGGGCGATCCGACGGGAGCGCCAAGCCCCGTAGGGGCGACAGACGATAGCCCATGGCGTCAGCCATGGGAAAAATGGGACACGAGCAGTGTCAAGCCCCGTAGGGGCGACAGAACTTCTGTCGCCCCTACGGGGCTCATTCCTCCCGCCACTACAAATACCCACGACTCACGTCGTGGGCTAATATGTATCGCCCCTACGGGGCTTGGCCACGCTACTTCTCCGAGGGCAACGCTCGGCCCTGGCCGGTGATTTCGACGATCTCGATGGAGTGGAAAAGGGTGGGACTGCCATACGATCCGACGCCAAGAACACCATCGCCAATCGGCCAGGCATCGGGAATCGACAAATTGCTGTAATCCGTGGCAAAGTGGACGAACTTCTTTCCGTTCACGAAGGTGGTTACTGAGCCATTCCTGATCTGGACCACGGAGCGATATCGCTCACCATTGCGGAACCATGGATTGAGGCGGACATTAGTGGGATTCAGATCCTCGCGCACTCCCAAGCGGTCGACCATCTCCAGACCGGCCTGGTCGTTCCGGCTCGCCATATTCCAGTCAAACGAATGCCCGGCGTGTGACATAATCTGCACAACACTATCATTGCCCGACAGACGGGTGAGTTCGATGCGGTAGTCGTACTCCTCGGGTGGCTGATACCGGATGCGCAGGCGTGCCTTCTCTGAACCATCAGACTGCACGCCATCTTTGCTCAACACCCACTTGCCTTTGACGGCATCGCGCGTGGCGTCAATGAGGGGCATCAGGTTCACGACCCGCCTGGAACTGTCCGCGGTCTTCTTCAATTCCTGCAAGGCGATCGTCGCGCCGAGCCGCTGGGCGTCCTCCGTACGGTGTACCGAGAGAAACCGCTCGTAGCACTCCGTGGCTCGGTTCGCCGCGTTGGCCTTGCCGGTCGATGTGGCGCTGGCGATCTGGGCGCGATACCACTTGCCAAGCTCCAATGCCTCGTCCTCGGCAAGGGCATCGGCGTTCTTCCGGCTCCACTCGACGACCTTCTTGAGCAGGGCATCGGATGTGGCCGAAACGTACTTGGCCGCCTCATCGGGCTGAACGGCTTCGACCAGCAGGAGCGAGATCAACTCGGCGGCGGCTTTGGCATCGCTGGAGCCCGTCGCGAGCCGTTTGCGAAGCGTCTCGATCTTCTGCTGCATCTCCCGGCGTTCGCCGATGCCCTTGATCCTCGCGGCAAGCTCGGCGGACTGCGTCGGATTGACCTGCGACGCCACAGGCACGGCCTGACGATAGCTGGCGGCCGCTTCGTCCCACTGTTGCGCGGCCAATTGGCTGTCGGCCAGCGCGACGAGGCGGGACAGATAGGCCTTGCCGGCGGCGGCGCGTTGAGGGCCCGTGGCCGTGCGATACTGCTTCTCGGATATCAACAGCAATTGCTTGTCCGCTACGGCTTTCTGCTCGGGCTGGGCCCTGGCCAACGACTCCATTGCCTGGATGGCCAAGGGATAGCCATCGGCGCCGGCCAGAAGCGCGAACTCAGATGACTTATTGTAGAGGACGGCTTGGAAAGGCTTGTCTGCGGAAACACCGGCCGCGGCGTCGAGCAGCTTCTTGGCGAATTGCACCTTGTCGGCCGCCCGCGGGCCAGCCTTGACGGTCTTGGCTTCGCTCCCGAAGAGCGAGTCAAAAGTGGCATTGGGATCGTCCGCGAGAAGCGGCAAAGCCACCAAAACGACCAGCAGCGACCGCCAAATGAATCCTGACGCAGTCATCGAAGTCCTCCGGGCCTTGGTGATGACAGAACGGTATCGCTAAAGAGAACGGGGGTCAATTCGGATGGGTGTCCGCTTGTCGGATAGGTGTCCGCTCATCGCGGGGGCCATGACCATTTTTCCGGGCACTTCATCG
>JANYKD010000096.1 GCA_025361735.1 Phycisphaerales bacterium | reverse complement strand
AAGTACAACCAGCTCATCCGCATCGCCGAACAACTCGGTGAGCAGGCCCAGTTCGGGAGCAGGTTCTGGAATAAGTAAGGAGCAGCGCAATCTCTTTGCCGCAGGCCCAAAGGGCCGTCATCTTTGGTAGCCGTGGCCGTGAGGCCACGGCAATCAAGCGCCAACTACCCAAGGGCGGAAGAGCCGACACGGTGGGTTACCAACGCTCTGCGGAATCATTGGGTACAGTTCCCAAGAACCTGATGCCCCGCGATACTTCCAGGGAGAAACACCTGTCTCCCTGAAGTATCCGCGGGGCATCTTCGTGGCTGGATTGGGGTGGTCATGCTTCCGCGTCTGCGACCTGCGAGCGATCGTACGGAACATTCGGTCGCCGAAGCAGTGGTTACGCTTGCGGAGCAAATGAAGATCAGAGAGCAGGTTGCTTTAGCGAACGCCAGCGACCCCGCCGGAAGTTCAATTCCATCATTTGCCAGCAAGTTTTTCGCCGCCCGGTGCCGATAATAACTCCAGTATCAGAAATGTGGTGGCCGGCGGAGTCCGGCTTCTCTGGTCCGTCTCGTTTGGCATTGGGTCAGTGGTCATGGACTCGACACAAACCGACAAATCCTCGGCGATGGCGTCCGGCGGCGGATGGACCATCATGTTCCTCTGCGCGGGCATCGCCATAATCGCGGCCTGCGTGCTGATCCCCGAGGCCGACGAGAACCAGCGGCTCCTCTGGCAATCGGAACGACTGCGGCTCGACCTCGAGCACACGCAGAAGGAAGTCGCCACCAACGAAGAGTTCGTGAAACACATCGCCGAAGACCCGATCCTCCAGGAACGACTGGCCCAGCGCCAGCTCAAATATGTCCGAACGGGCACCGGCGTGCTCGACCTCGGCCAGAAGGACGAGCTCGGCTCGCACTCGCCCTTCCCGCTTGTGTCAGTCGCTGAGGCCCCGCAACTCGAACCCGCCAAAACCGTGGGCGGCAAATTCGCGATGCTCTGCCGTGATCCCAAGAGCCGCCTCTACATGATGGGCGGAGCGCTCATGCTCGTCGCCCTGGGCCTGGTCCTGGGTGCCAGCGGCAATCATGACTGACGCGCCCAGTCGCGCTCACTTACACCTTGGTCACATGCAAAGTCCCGGGCAACGTGCTGCCGTAAGCCGAGAGACTCGCCATCGGATCAGCCTTTGGTCAGCGAAATAGTCCCGGGGTAGACCGCGCCGCCGTTAATGAACTTCATGGAAATCGTCACCTTCGTCCCGGCCGCGTTCAGCGTGCCCGTGCCGGTCCCGTTGATCACGCCGCCCACATGGCTCCCCTTGGCCGTGATGGTGAACGTCCGGTTGGCCTTCATCACGCCGGTAACCGCCACCAGCGACCCCGCGGCATTTAGTGTCCCCGTAAAGCTGCCGTTGGCAAGCTGCTTGGTGATCGTCAGCACAGTCGATTTGAAGTGGCCGATCATGGGGATTGAAATCGAGCCCAGATAGCGCGCCGCGAACTTCGGAATCGCCGTGGCCGCCGCCATGTGAACCGCCGGTGCCAGCGCCGCGCCGGTCAGCAAAGGCGCGTGGCCAACGCTCGCCGAGAGAAACGTCCTGGATTCGAGATCTTCAATGAGATTACCAAACATGAACTGCTCCTGTAAAATGATGTCTTGAGTGTCAAGCAACGCGGACAACGCGACTGCAATCCCCGTGCCGCAATAGAATGGCTCTGGCAGCATGACTAACGCGTTGCCCCGGCGTAATGGCGTCAGTCTGGCTCATCGGCATGTCGCTATAGAGACACCGAGTGCCAACCGATATGCATATAAGGTTGCCAATAACAATATCAGCATCTACTTATTGGCATGTTAGGGGAGATCGGGTGGTGCCCTGCCGATCGAAGGACGCGTATCACGGTCTTCTTGACCAACTATACGCCCCAACCCCACGGTCGCCTCGCCGCCTGCAAATATTGCCGACGATGACCCCGCATGCCAACCTCGCCCTCACGCCCCGCTCATTTCGCCAGGGTCGCCACCAGCCGCCACGCCAGGTGCGGCGACAGCGCCCGTCGCCGACCGCGATTGAAGTCATCCACCAGCCGTTCGAACTCCGCCGAATACGGAAGCCGGTCCCGCCGCCCGATCGCCTCCCCAAGATGCTCCACCCACCATTGCCGCTCTTCCTCGCTCACCTCCGGCGGCCGCGAACGGGCCTCGCCAATTCTCGGCAACTTCCCGGCCTTGCGAACCGTCAGCAGCGTCCGCCACACATCCTCGCGTGTCGGCTTCTCATGCTTGTGAGGCGCGCAGACGGTCCCATACAGGCGCTCAAGATCCGGCGTATACGGCAGATCGTCCGCAGTCCGCCCCAGTCCCACATACGTGGTCACCAGCAACTCCCGATCAACCTTCACCTCGACGGTGATCCCCGGAAACAGCGCCCCCGGTGACACCGCTTCCGCCACTGGCACCTGTGTCGGCGGCGGCGCAGC
Source organism: Phycisphaerales bacterium (assembly GCA_025361735.1). GTDB lineage: Bacteria > Planctomycetota > Phycisphaerae > Tepidisphaerales > Tepidisphaeraceae > JANYKD01. The sequence goes on along the minus strand of JANYKD010000096.1, from coordinate 15,705 downwards.
GTCAAGCGCATGATCGACGATGAACAACACATGCCCGCCAGGGTCGCGGATCGCCGCGCGATAGCCGCGCGAGCCCGCGACCGGCGGCGATGTGAACAGGAGGCCGACTTGATCCCGCCGGGCGTACAACGCGCGCACATCGTCGACGAGGTAGTACACCGCCTCGGCCGGTAGATCCGGGTCGCAATGGAGCACCACTTCCGCTCCTCCATCCGGCATCCTCAGGCTCGCCACCCTTAGTTCCTCGCGGACCAGTTCCATCCCCAGAGCGTCGCGGTAGAACTTCACCGCGGTCTTCAGAACCGGGACGCGTAACACCACTCGGTCAACACGGCGGAACATGGCTGCCGAATTTACCATGAATCGCCGACCGGGCGAAGGTAGCGAGCCTCTGGCCGGCGGGTCGGGTCTTCCCGTCCATCTTGCCAAGGGAGGGCCGCAGTCCTCTGCGGCCGTTTCGCGGGCACACCGTTCCGGCCGTGCAGGAGCACGGCCCTCCCGGTTGCCGAGAACTCCGGGCACACCCGCGAGCGCCGTCGCCAGTTCCGCTGATTTGACGGCAATGAGCCGTCCTGTCGGTTGTATAAGCAGGGATGGACGGGCCGCCGCGGGCGCCCGAGCGGAACTGCACACGTCACGATGACCCTATGCGTATACTCCACCCGATGGCCGGACTACTGATGGTGACTCTCGCGATGGGGCTCCACGCGCAGCCGGCCGAGAACATCTTCCGCACCGACCGCGTCTTTGTCATCAACCTCCGAATCACCGAGGCACAGTGGCAGACGATGCAGCCCACGCGGGCCTCGCGCCTCGCCATGGTCCTCGGCGTCAACCAACATCCCACGACGCGTCCCACCGCACCCGCGGGCGTCATGGAAGCCGACGAATACCTCGAGGGCGACCGCCTCAAACCCAGCAGCCACGGCTACGAATACGCCTGTGTCCGCGCCGCCGTCGACATTGACGGCGAGAAGCACGCCGACGTCGGGCTGCGCTTCGGCGGCAACGGCTCCTACGGCCTCACCGCCACCTCGCTGAAGCGCCCGCTTCACCTTGATTTCGACCGCTTCCTGCCCGACCAGCGCTATCACGGCCACAAGAGTCTCTATCTCCGCAACAACGCCATCGACCCCTCCGAGCTTTGCGAGACCCTGTCGATGGAACTCTTCCGCGAGATCGGCGTGCCCGCTCCGCTCACCAGTCTCGCCGTGGTCTACCTCACCGTGGATGGCCGGTATGACCGCGAATTCCTCGGCATCTACACCGCCATCGAACAGATCGACAAGCACTTCCTCGACCAGCACTTCGGCACTCACAAGGGCCTGCTCATCAAGCCCGAGACGACGCGCTCCTGGGCCTATTTCGGGAACGACTGGGATGAATACGCCCGCTACGGGATCAAGAGTGAAGGCTCACCGCTCGCCCGGCAGAACTTCATCGAACTGACCCGCGCGATCAACCGCGATGACGACAGTGCGTTCCACAATACGCTCACCACGCTGGTCGACGTTGACGAGTTCGTCCGCTACCTCGCGCTCAATGTCGCCATGGTCAACACCGACAGTTTCATCCAGGTCGGCCACAATTTCTATCTCTACGCACACCCGACCACCGGCCGGATTTCCATCATCCCCTGGGACATGAACTACTCCTTCGGTTCCGGCGGAAGGACCATGGCCGAGTGGACCAGCCTGAGCATTCGCACTCCCTACCGCTCCGGCAACCGTTTCGCTGAACGCCTGTTCGCCGATCCGGCCATCATGGCCACATACGATGACCATTTGCGCAAGCTCTGCGCTGGCCCGTTCTCGCCGGCCAGGATGCACGAGCGGATCGAGCACATGGAACAAGTCGTGCGCCGCGCCAAAGAAGCGAGCGCCGCCAATGGCCGACCCCATGCGACCACATTGCCGGCCTCCGTCCGCTGGGAGCGGCCGAACCTCAAGGAATTCGTCACCGCGCGCGTGCAGAATATCCTGGAACAACTCGCCACCGAAACAAAGCGTGCCGCCGCAACGCCCGCCGCCGTCGTCGTGCCACCGCTCCCGGCCGTGCCCGCCACGCGCTCCGCAGTCGTTCGCGCCACGCCTCCCCTACCGGCGACGCGTCCTGCGCCAAGCCCGACTCGCGTGGAGCGTCGCCTGCAAGCCGTCGCCCGCCCGGCGCTCGGTGCCACAACAACTCCCATGCCCACAAGCCGGCCGGCCGCGCTCGCCGTTCCCGCTCGGACGCCCGAACGTCCCCTCCGCCGGGCATTTCTGCAACCGCACCCGCTCGCCCAGCCTCTGATGCAATCCATCGACGCCAACCGCGATGGCCAGCTCTCCCGTGAAGAGTGCCTCGACAGCATCCACCATTTCCTCCTCGCCCATCAGCGCTACAGCACCGGCCCGGTCACCGCCGCGTCCATGGCCGCCACACTCGACCGGCTGGCCGTTCTGGTCGATCCATTCCCCGCTTCGTTGCAGGATCCCCCGGCCGCCCGCCCCACCCCGGGCGCTCAGCAGTGGGCCGACGCCATCATGAAGTTCGCCGACGCCAACGGCGATGGCCAGCTGGCCGCTGACGAACTGCTGACCGCGGCAGGCTCCCTCTTCCGCGACGCCGACGCCAACAACGACGCGATCCTGACCGTCCGGGAACTCAGCCAGTTGCTCGACCGCGTCGTCCCGCGACCGTAACGATGGGTCTGCCCAGTGTGGCAACGCTCGTCCGCCACGACCCACGACGACGAACCCGGCGAACTCGCTGGCCCCGTACGGTTCCGCCAAGGACTTGTGGCAACTCGGCTCTGCAGGCCCGAAGAGCCGTTACCCTGGGTAGCCGTGGCCGTGAGGCCGCGGTCATCATGGCCCAATGAACAGAGGCCCGACGGGCCGGCACTGTCGGAGACGTGCAAACTGCGGAGATATTTCCACGCCGTCTTAAAGCTGCACCCGCGGTCGTCGATCGCGGTTCTTCGCAACAACCGGCCGAGTGGTCTGTCTACAGAATCAGGAGAAGCACATCATGGAAACCGGACTCAACCGTCGGTCCTTTATCAAGGCATCTCTGGCGACCACGGCCGCCGTGGCCGTTCTTCCGGCCGGGCAGGCTTCGGCCGACGCCCCGCCCGCGCAGCGCGCCACACCACCGTCGCCCGCGGGTGCCCTCGCCCAGGGGAAAATCGGCAAGCTCAACATCAGCCGTCTGCTGCTCGGCGGCAATCTGCTCACCCACTACACGCACAGCCGCGACCTCAAGTACGTCTACAAACTGGCTGCCCACTACAACACGCCTGAGAAGATCATCGAGACGCTCTCCGTCGCCGAGCAGAATGGCGTCAACACGCTGGTCATCCACACTGTCCCGCAGGCCCTGGGCATTCTCGCCAAACATCGCAAGCAGGGCGGCAAGATGCAGTGGATCATCTGCACGACGGCTCTGATGGAGCCCGGCATGAAGGCCTACAGCGAGTCGATCAAGGAACTTGTCGACATGGGCGTCGACGCCATGTATGTCTGGGGCGTTCATTCCGACACCCTGGTCGCCGACGCCAAGGCCGACCTCATCGCCAAGGCCGTGGAACTCATCCAGGCCCAGAAGCTCCCGGCCGGCATCGGCGCCCATCAACTCCCCGTCATCGTCGAATGTGAAAAACGCAAGATCCCCGCTGACTTCTACATCAAGACTTTCCATCACGACCGCTATCCCACGGCCAAGCTCAACTATGATTCGAGCTGGTGTCAGAACTCGACCGAGGTCATCGAGGTCATGAAGACGGTTGAGAAGCCCTGGTTCGCCTTCAAGGTGATGGCTGCCGGCGCCATTCCGCCCGACAACGCCTTCCGCTACGCCTTCGAGAACGGCGCCGACCACGTCCTGGCCGGCATGTTCGATTTCGAGATCGCCGAAGACGTCGCCATCGCGAGCAAGATCCTCGCCAACGTCAAGCGCACGCGTCCCTGGCGAAGCTGAATAAAGGTAGGGCCAGAGTCCTCGCTGGCCCATTTGAATTGGGAATCGTCTGGTGGTCCTTTCCATGCGAATCGCACACGGCAATAGCGGACTTGAGTGGCATCCGGGGCGACGCGTGAAGCACAAGTAGTCCTAATCATGGCATCAAATGGAACGTGGTCTTGACCTCGCTTCCCCCGAGCACGCCAGTTCCCGCAAATCAACGTTGGCCCAGTGACGCATCGGCTTTGGCCCACTCGTCTCGGGCTTCCCTCGCCGAGCGGGCAAAGGCCCTGGCCGACATGCCAAAGGCGTAGAGCGACCAGAGCCAGAACAGGACGATGAAGACGCAGATGACGAGCATGGCATTGAAGCCGACGTTGCTGGTAAGATCGAGCCAGTCTCCCAACAGCGGCAGGAGCATCAGCAGAATCGCGCCGGCCGGGAATCCGATGCCGGCAATGCGGGTGTGCTCCAGCAGGCGCCGGTTCAGCACGCGCGCCGCCAGCCGCCGCAGCAGGACAAACTGCATCAGCGGGCAGGCCGCGTAGACGCACGCGATCCAGCCGCACAACTGCTGCAGGAGGCGCGTCAGCGCCCAGGATCCTCGAGGCAACGGCAGGCCCGCGTAATAGCCCGCCACCCACAGCCAGAGCAGCGGTGCCACGATCGTCGCCAGCGAACACAATCTCAGAGCCCAGTGCAAACCGCGCGATGAAGCGGCCGCGACGTGTGGATTCTCGCGGCGTGTAAGCAGCCACGAACCCACCAGATGAGCGACTGCCGCCAGCAGAAACAGGGTCCCGATCGCCGCCGACTCGCCCAGATGCCGTAAACTGGAGTTCGCTCCCGGATCGATCATCCCCGCGACAAGATCCCAAGCGGGTATGGCGAAAGGCGTCAGAAGCAGCAGCGCGCCCGCCGCGAAGAGTAGCCGTGCGGCCCATGCCAGCCAGGCGATCCAGGCCGGCCGCGATTCCCGCAACTGCTGTCCCAGCGCCAGCGACCGGGCAATACCCAGTCCGCATTCCGGGCAGTTCCCATCCGCTGGCACTCCGCGCAGGTTGTAGCCGCATCGCACGCAAACGCCGTTGTCGGCAGGCGGTTGCGGCACCGGCGACGTGAGCTTGGAACGAGAAATACATCCTTCCGGTTGTTCCTGGGTCATGGTCTATTCCCGCCACAAGAAGGGATCAGCAGATCAACAGCATTCGTCACAGGATTAGTCACAGGATTAGTCACAGGATGCCCGTGTGATGGATGGCCACGCCTTGGATCTTCCCGACGCATCGTTTGATGCTGTTGTTTTGCACTTAATTCTTGCGGCAATTCCCGACCCGGTGCGATGCCTCAACGAAGTGGCCAGAATCCTGCGCCCCGGCGGGCGAGCCGCTATTCTCGATAAATTCGCGCCCGACGGCGGCAAACCGTCACTCCTGCTCCGCCTGGCAAACCCGTTGGCCAGTCTGTTTGGCACTGAAATCACTCGCAAGCTGGGAATGCTCCTCGCGCAAATCCCGCTCCAAATCGTTCATCAGGAGCCAGCAGGCCTCAAAGGACTCTTCAAGATCGCCGTGATCCGTAAGATCGCCTGACCGACTGTGCGTTACCGCGCAAGGGGATGCGGTTTGCTCACCTCATCTTATCAAAGCGTGGAAAGGATGGGCAAATCAACCGCCAACTGGCCCCCCTACTTTCCCTTCTTCTCGAACGTCCCGCCCGCGCCGAGCGATCTTTCGAACGCCCCTTCCGCCAGCCACTTCTTCGCGGCGGCATCATCCTTCAGATACGCATCCCAGAACGCCAGCGACGACGACAGGATCAGCGCTTGTTGCTCCTTATCCAGCGGCCGCTGAACACCAACCCGGCCGGAGAAGACCATGTGGTCGCCATCTTTGAGGATCAGCAGATACGTGTCGGCCGGCTTGGAATGATCGAACGGTATCCGGCGATCGGCCGCCTTTGAGTTGCCGATCGGCGAATCGTCCTTTGTTCCCGTCATGTGAAACACCGGAACCTTGATCGAACCGAACGCCTTGTCGTCGTGGTCGCGAGCCGCCGGCACCGGCGAACTCATGGCGACGGCCGCCTTGATCCGCGGCTCAGACAGACTCTTCTCGATGCCGCCCGGCAACACGAAGACCTCCCCCACCGCCGCCAGCGTCGTGTACGCCCCGAACGAATGGCCGGCCATGCCGATGCGATCCAGATCAAGTTTCCCCTTGAGCGGCCCCTCATCCTTGTTCAACTTCGCGATCTGGTCGATGGCAAAGCGAACATCGAGCGGCCGGTTGATGCTGTTGGCCGGATTGGCGGCCGCCTTCCCCATGTCGCCCATGATGTTCCTGCTGCCAAGCCACACGGCCGTGTCCGAGCCAATGTGTTGCAGGTGTACCGAGACGTAACCATGCGATGCCCAGTGTTGCCCGAGATACCCATAGCCATCGCGCGACCCGCCCAGCCCGTGCGAGAAGACGATCACCGGGCAGGCCGACTCGGCCGACTTCGGATAGAAGATCTTCACCGGCACATCGCGGTTGCGGGCGGCGTCGTGCCATTCGAGTTTTACCGTTGCCACTTCCATGGAGCCTGGCCTGGCAGTGTACCGATCCTCCGCGGCGGATGCGCCCCAGGCGAGAAAGACAAGGAGGCAGACGAGGAGGAAGACGAGAACGTGGTCGAAGTGAAGCATCGACAACTCCAACGCTTGAGTCGACCGGTTGTTGCGGCCGCCTTCTACGGGGACGGGCAAACCGGCTCAACCGGTTCCGGATCGCGATAGAAATAGAGTAGCAGAACGAACGGATACGGAATCAGACAGATCGGGTGCAGGACCACCGTCAGACTCGCGACATCACCCCACGGGGCAAACCCCAGCGTCCGGTATAGCGATTCGCTCAACTCATACGGCAAATACGTGTAGAACCAGGCGCATGAAACGAGCCCGCCCGCAGCCACACCGAGCATTGCCCATGACCACACAATATGCCCACGTACACCATTGGCAATGTTAATACGATAACGGACACCCAGAACCAGGAGCCAGATACCGCACATGATGTTCAGACTGGTGTCGAGAATCTGCGCGGCAATCGAACGGAAATTCGGTGGAGGCACCCAAATGGATGGTGGGATGGCGACAGAGGAACCTTCCCAAGGCATACCCGCGAGCGGAGATCTCCACGAACCCGCCACATGGGGTAGGCAATCGTGATAGAGTCGCATGTACGCGACGCAACAGGCGGCATTGAGGGCAACCACCATGCTGCCCACAACAATACTGAGTATGCTGATACGCCATGGCGACAGATGCCTCGCCGGCGACATGTAGGCGAGCACGAGTCGAGCAGTGGTTGACCGGCTGTTGGCCGCCATCGCTTGGTATCATACCACCCGTTGCCATGATCGGAACAGCACAGTGTCGACCCTTCGGGCCCTTGATGATTGAACATTGATCTCCGTGGCCTATCGGCCACGGCTACCGATGGTGACGGCCTTTCAGGCCTACGGATTCGAGCGTGCGCGGTTCATAACGAGAAGTGCCCCGTCCTCACGGGACGGGGCACTCGTCTTCATTTTTGAAATTGCGATCCGATCAGCCGGCCTTGGCGATGTACTGCTGTGCCTGTGGCGGCAGCGGCTGGATCATCGGATGCGGCACGGTCGGCGAGTTTGCACGCGGGTGCGCATCGTCGTAGACCTCTTTCATCTTGCTGGTGGTCAGGTGCGTGTAGACCTGCGTCGTGCTGATCGACTGGTGGCCCAGGAGTTCCTGGACGCTGCGCAGGTCAGCGCCGTTGTTCAGCAGGTGCGTCGCGAAGCTGTGACGCAACGTGTGCGGGCTGATTCCGGGATCGAGGCCGGCCATCAGCAGGTACTTGTCGAGCTTGCGGCGGACGGAGCGGGTCGACAGCGAACCGCCATGTTTGTTCAGGAAAACCCGGCCGGTCAGCGGACCCTGCTGGGCATACTCGGCCGTCCGCAGTTCAAAATATCGCTGGATGGCCTTGATGGCCTGCGAACCGATGGGAGTGAGGCGGTCCTTGCGGCCCTTGCCGCGAACCCGCAACACGCCTTCCTGCAGGTCGATGTCAGACATCTCGAGATCGACCAGTTCGCTGACGCGGATGCCGGATGAATAAAGCACTTCGAGCATCGCCTTGTCGCGCCCGGCCAGGATGTCCGCGTCGCCCGGCGTGTCGAGCAACTTCTGGATCTGTTCCAGATCCAGACACTTGGGCAGACGCTTCTCCTGCTTGGGCGTGCGGATAGTCGAGAGCGGGTTCACACCCACCTGGCCACGACGCATGAGGAACTTGTAGAACGAGCGGAGCGTGGCCAGCTTGCGAGCCGTGGTGCTCTTGGTGTAGTTCTGGCCGTAGAGATAGTTCAGGAACTCGCGGATGGTGAGCGGTTCGACGGCCACCTGCTTCTGGTCAAGTTGATCCGGGGACACCGGCGCCGGATCTGACACGTTCGGATGACCGATCAACTGGGACAGGAACTGGCCGAACTGGAAGAGGTCGGCACCATAGCTCTTGATGGTATAGTCAGAGAAGTGGCGTTCGAACTTCAGGTAGTCGAGGAACTGCCGCACAAACGGCGAGTAATTCTTTGTGTTGGCGTTGGAGTTATCGGATTGCTGTACGGGGAGCGCCGCGATGTTGGATTCGAGTGGAGCGTTCATACCATCCTGACCATGTGGCGAAGGTGTCGAAACGTTTGCGGAACCGTCGGCCGGATCGTGGTCGAAAAGCTCCGCGGAATGCCACTCGGACGGCAAGACCGGTGGCCCAAAACGCGGCGTGGTCGGTTCCTCCATGAAACGCTCACGATCGCCTTACAACTGACTCATGCGTATACCGGTCCCCGGTCCAGTGCGAGCTCCGTCGCTTACGCACAAGCCATTCTCATGCAACCTTCTTCGGCAAATAGGACCTTAATTCTTTCAACAAATGTCGACCAAGTTGATGCGACAGGATCGCCGCGTCAAACCAGTCGAACTGGTGGTTACTTTTGTGGACCATGTCAATCAGGGCATCCAGTACCTTGACCTCCTGTCCCACTTCGTAGCGGAAACAGAAGTATTGATCGCCCTTGGCCAAGCTTAATGTCCGCATTTCTGCCATGGTCGGCTCCCGGGACTCAAAACCAGCTTCCCGTCGCGGACCGCAGAGCCGGGCCGATCGGCCAGGCAGCGCGAGTCCGCATGTATCATCGGCCCGCCAGCGCAGGCTTGTTCAGCAGTTCGGTGATCAATGAGTGATAGACAAATCCTGCGTATCTATCCATCTCCACCAGGTACAACCGCTCGCGAAGCGGTCCGGCAGGGTCGTTCCGGCCCGCGGCATAGCGCAGCAGATCGACACGTGTCGAGCCGTTCGCGGCATCAAACATGCCCACGACCTGCACGAATCCCGCCGGGGGCGGCGTCACGCTCTGCGTGGTCGCGACAGCCTGTCGCACCAGTTCCCGCGGATCGACATTCGGCGGCAGTCGCTGCTCGCCGCGGCGGAACAACTGCAGGGCCGCGCCCATCTTCGGGGGCTCGAACGGGTCGTAAGCCGTTACCGTCGCCACCACGATCGCGTCGCAGTCCAGCAGCTCGCACATCACCTGAGCCTGCCGTTCACTTTTCACCTGATCGATCCGCAGCGCCGTGTACACGTCAACCACCCGGTTGACGGGGATCACGTTCAGGCCGGCTACCTGCTGCAACTGCATGTACAGCACGTCAGCCTGAATCAGCGGATCGACCGCTCTCTGGCCACTCAGGTTGACCGCCGGGGCCACTGCCCAGGTCTGTCTTCGAGATCCAGGCAGATTCACCGGCTTTTCCACGCCGTAGTCGGGAACGTCGTGTCCGCCGCAGCCGCAAAGCCCGGCAAGCGCGACCACGATCAACCCAAGGCTGATGCTCCGCATCGTGTTCATTTGCTTCTTCCTTGAAGCCGCGTTTGTGATCGGACGACCATTATCGTCCGTCCACATTATCCTTATCGGCCGATTCACGTGGCATCTGTGGTCCCAAACGGCGCCAATCGCATTTTTCTGAGTTTACTCAGGAGGACGCACATTCCTTGGATTCTCGGCGAACTGAGCGGAGCGGCCACTGCCGCGAGCCACTTCCCAATTATCGGACGAATGGTGCGCTGGGCTTGAGCAATACACCCGTTGATGCACTTATGGGTGTGCCCCGAAATCCGGGCGCGGACGTGCCTTCATCACCTTCTTGATATGCGTGCGACCTTGACGCCGCTTGCAGTGAGGCTCCCCGGAAAACGCTTGCACCTGCACCTACCGCGGCGCCGGCAGGAGTTTGTCGCCGAAGATCCGGGGCACATTATAGAGTTGCCACTGCCCGCGTTCGTCGCGGGCCGCGAAAATAACCCCGACATCTCCCGAGAATTTCTCAAACTTCGACACGCCCATGGTGAAACCAAAGTAGACCGACCCGCCTTTGCCCTCGGTGAAACCATAGCGGTCGTTGCTGCGGAGCGATACGAATCGGCCGAGACGCTCCATCTCCGCCGCTGTTCCCCACGCGGCCTTGAACTTCTCGAGGGAGACCTTCTGCTGGAACTCCGGTACGAACAGCGATCTGGCCTTCTCGTAATCTCCGGCGGCCATGGCCTTGCTGAATTGATCGAGCAGCGCATTGATCTGCCGGCCATTGGCCGCATCGTCGGCTTGCCGAACCATTTCAACCGTGACCAGCCCGCCCGCCACCGCGACCGCGCCAAGAATTCCGAACCAGGCGACCAGGCGACCGCCCTGCGTCCCGTTGCTGTTGCGTATCTGACGCAGAGCCGCCATCCCGCACAGCACGGCAACCAGGCCCAGCAACAGAAACGGCCAGCCCAGAAACGCCAGAAGCGACACCACCGCCAGCGACGCCGCAGCCACAGCCGTCTTGTTCACCTCGACGTAGTCGCCAGCGCCCATTCCCGCCGTCGTCGACATCTTGTAGAGCGAGGCAATCGGATCGTCCGAATTTGGAGGTGTTTCAAGTCCAGCCATAGGCACTACCGATTATACACAACGCGTAACAGTGTCAGATGAACTCCTGGCCCAAGAGAGTAAACGCACCATGAATAAACGTCAAATCATCGCCGAGATACAGAAACTCAACACCACCGCCCAGGAACCCTTCCTGTCGCAGTTCAAAGACCGCGACCTGGCGCTGTATCTGGAATCGCTGGAAGCGGATCGTGCCAAACGATTGCACACGGTGTCGTTCCCCGACCAAGACGAACAGCCGGCGCGGCTGGCGTCGTAGGGTTCCGCGCCCTTGTCTTCCCCCCGCTTCTATAGACAATGCTCCCCGTTCCGGCCGGGTAGCCCGGCTGAATTTGTGATAGCAATCAGTCAACCGTGTCCATAGGAGCATCGCCCATGCCGTTTGAAGTAAATCTCGCGAATATCAAGCCCCTGAAGCTGGACCCCGCCGCCGCACTTGGCGCGGAACAGCGGGAAACCCTCAAGAACAACATCGCCATCTGCCGCGAGGCGATCGTGTTCTTTACGGCCATCGCCGACGCCCGCGGCCTCGGCGGCCACACCGGCGGAGCCTACGACACCGTGCCTGAAGTCCTTATCGCGCGAGCCTTCTGCGCTCACAACCCGGCGTTGGGCATCCCCACGATCTTCGACGAGGCCGGGCACCGCGTCGCCACGCAGTACCTGCTCTCGGTCATGGATGGCGCCATGCCGGCCGAGAAGCTCTACCACTACCGCGAGTACAACCAGCAGATGCCCGGTCACCCGGAACGCGGCATGACACCCGGCGTGCAGTTCTCCTCCGGGCGTCTGGGTCACATGTGGGCATACCTCAACGGCATGGCCATGGCCAATCCGGGCAAATGCGTCTTCATGCTCGGCTCCGACGGCGCCCAGATGGAAGGCGACGACGCCGAGGCCGCCCGCCTGGCCGTGGCACAGAAGCTCAATGTGAAGATCCTCGTCGACGACAACAACGTCACCATCGGCGGGCATCCCAGCAATTACATGCCCGGCTACGATGTTGCCAGGACCCTCGCCGGTCATGGGCTGACCGTCATCACGGTCGAAGGTGAAGATCTTGATGCGCTCTATGCCGCACTGGCCAAGGCGGTCACCACGACCGGCCCGGTTGCGGTCGTCATCGAGCGGAAGATGGCGCCGGGCCTGGGCGAATACGAAGGCTCGCACAGCGCGCACGAGGTGATCAAGGCCGGCAAGGCCGCGGCGTGGCTCGAGGCCCGCGGGAACAAGGCGGCCGCCGACTTCCTCAAGACCGTCAAGGGCGACAAGTGCCCGATCACCTACAAGGGATCCAGCGGCGTCGGCAAGAATCGCGACGATTTCGGTAAGATCATCAATTCCATCCTCGACACCATGACGCCCGAGCAGCGCGTTGCCACCGTCCGCGTGTTCGACAACGACCTGGAAGGCTCCTGTGGCCTGCACCACATCCACAAGGCCCATCCCGAAGTCTTCATTGCCGCGGGCATCATGGAACGCGGCAATTTCTCGGCCGCCTGCGGCTTTGGCCACGACCAAGGCAAGCAAGGCATCTTCGGCACCTTCGCAGCTTTCCTGGAAATGTGCATCTCCGAAATTACCATGGCTCGGCTGAACAAGGCCAATATCATCGCCCACTTCAGCCACTCCGGCTGCGACGACATGGCCGACAACACCTGCCACTACGGCATCAATAACATGTTCGCCGACGGCGGCCTGCCGGACGACAATCACGACACCACGCGCCTCTACTTCCCCGCGGACCAGCATCAGTTCGCCAAGTGCGTCAAGAAGATCTTCCCCGAGTTCGGCCTGCGATTTGTGTTCTCCACCCGCTCGGCCGTTCCCGATATTCTCAAGGAAGACGGCACGCCGTTCTTCGGCGAGGGTTATCAGTTCGTGACCGGCAAGGACGACGTGATCCGCACAGCCCCGGCCGGCAGCGGCTACATCGTCGCCTGCGGCGATATTGTCTACCGGGCCCTGGATGCGGTGATCCGCCTGGGCGAAGCCGGCACCAAAGTGGGGCTGATCAACAAGAGCACGCTGAATGTGATGGATCCCGCGACGATGAAGCTTCTGGCCGGCGCTCCGTTCGTGCTGGTTGCGGAGAGTTTCAACGTCAAGACAGGCCTAGGCAGCCGATTTGGCACGGAGTTGCTCAAGGCCGGTTTCAAGGGCAAGTACAACAACATCGGCACGCACAAGGAAGGCCCGGGCGGACTGTGGCAGCAGATTCCGTTCCAAGGTCTGTGCCCCGAAGGGATCACCAAGGCGGTCAAGGCGCTGATGTAGACGATTATGGGTGGCGTGGGCAAGGGTTCTTGCCCACGCCAAACCGCTTCTCCGCTCTCCGCGTCCGCTGAAGCGGACGCTACGGAGCCTGTTCCAAGGTCACATTGTTCTGCTTGCTGTTGCGTCCCTGCTTGCGGACGATCTCAAAGAGCAGGTCAGCCTTCTTCGCCGGCTCAACCGTGGCCGCAAACTGCACCGTCTGAAAGTCGTGCAGCGTCGGCTTGAGCGCACTGCGGAAGATGATGTGGCCGGGGAAAGCCCGGCGGACTTCCACTTCGATCGGCTTGGCCGTGTAGTTGCGGATCCGCTGCGTGAAGACTTCGTGGTCGTCCCAGCCGACGACGTTGGAGTTCACTTCGATCTGCACAGCGCCGTCGACGCGGCGAAAGATGTCGGTCCCGTTGACGTGCAGCCAGATCTCGTCACGCGAGGCCCGCAACTTGATCAGTTCGAAGATCACGCTCGGATCGCGGCCAAGATTCAGTTCGATCTTGTCGCCAATGGGGATGTACTTCACGGTCTGTTCGGTCAGATAGGACAGCCCATCCCGACCATTGTCGCGGAAGACGCGAACCACCCCATTGGGCAGCGGTGTCGTACCCAGTTTCGAATCCTTGTCGTTGGCCAGCAGATACATCCGCACGAGCTGGTCACCGTATTCGGCGGGGCGATAACGGTACTGAATCTTGAACGGCACCGACTTGCCCTCGAACGACCGCATCCGCTTGGACCAGCCGTTGTTGATCGTTTCAGTGCCCTCAATCGTGTAGATGAAATATTCGCTGAGACCTTCTTTGATGATCTGCTTCTCATCCTGAAGTTGAGCGCCCGGACCACCTGCCCCCCCTCCCCTGCCGCCCCTTGCCAACGCCGACCTGGCAACGGTGGCACGAAGTTCCGATCGGCTCGCAGGCTTCAGCCCGGCCACGTCACCCATGGGTATCTGGGCCAACTGCGCGATCTTCTCCACCAGATTGATCGTACCCACCACCAGCCGCACCTGGGCGTCCTCGTATTCCTCGCCCGAGCGGTTGTACACGCGCACAAAGCCCTCGAAACCCATCTGCTTCTCATCCTTGTCGGCGATGCACAAATAGTCGGCCGACCAGGTGATGCCACTCGTGAAATACGTGATCTCGATTGTCGCCTCGCCGTCAAACTCGCTCTGCACATTCCAGTAGAGCATCTGCGGTTTGTCGTGCGGGAAGGTCGTGTCCAGGACCTCCAGCTTCTCGATGTTGCTCAGGAACTTCAGTTCGACGGACGTTGGATCAATCAGCGTATTGGCCCAGGAGAACTGCAGCGGGTTGTCGCCTTTCTTGAACGTCACGGTGCGCGTTTCGCGAACCAGTGTCAGGTCCTCGCTGTTGTAGATGGTAAGTTGGACGGTATTTCGCTTGGGGACTGTCGAGAGATCGACGTTGCGGGCCACGGCCGGAAGAGCCAGGGCACTCATCAGAAACGCGAGTATGGCGACGAATCTCAATGGCGTCATGGTTTCACCTCGAACTGTTCCAGGGTGACGTTGCTCTGCTTGCTGTTGCGGCCCTGCTTGCGGACGATCTCAAAGAGCAGGTCGGTTTTCTTGGCCGGTTCGATTGAGGCGGAGAACTGCACCGTCTGGAAGTCAAACAACGTCGGCTTGAGCGAACTCCGGAAGACAATGTGGCCGGGGAATGTGCGGCGGACTTCCACTTCAATCGGCTTGGCGGTGTAGTTGCGGATTCGATGGGTAAATACCTCGTGGTCATCCCAGCCGACGACTGAAGAGTTGACCTCGATTTGCACGGCCCCATCGCCAACGCGGCGGAAAACATCGGCGCCGTTTAGTTGCAGCCAGATCTCATCGCGCGAGGCCCGCAACTTGATCAGTTCGAAGATCACGCTCGGATCACGGCCGAGGTTCAACTCGATCTTGTCGCCAATGGGAATGTACTTCACCGTCTGTTGAGTCAGATACGACAGCCCATCCCGGCCATTGTCGCGGAAGACGCGAACCATGCCATTGGGCAGTGGGGTCGTGCCCAGTTTCGAATCCTTGTCGTTGGCCAACAGGTACATCTGCACGAGCTGGTCACCGTATTCGGCCGGTCGATAACGGTACTGGATCTTGAACGGCACCGACTTGCCCTCGAACGACCGCATCCGCTTGGACCAGCCGTTGTTGATCGTTTCAGTGCCCTCAATCGTGTAGATGAAATACTCGCTAAGGCCTTCTTTGAGTATCTTCTTCGGCTTGGCCGGCATGCCTGCAGCAGCGCCGCCGAAGAATACGGCCCCCTCCGTTTCGGCGTCCAGGCTTAACTCCCTGACGGCACCTGACTTGAATCTGGCCAACTCCTCCTTGCCAAGTTTCGCGGCCTCTGATACGGGTAGGCGCGCTAGTTGAGCGATCTTCTCGACAAGGTTGATCGTACCCACCACCAGCCGCACCTGGGCGTCCTCGTATTCCTCGCCCGAGCGGTTGTA
>JANYKD010000093.1 GCA_025361735.1 Phycisphaerales bacterium | reverse complement strand
TGCCCGCGACAAAATCGTTGCTGTTCGTCTGCCGCAGGGCCGCCCCAAACACGAGGATATCGTCGGGATCCGGCTTCTGACCACCCCAATTGGCCACCGTCGTCCAGTTGTCGTCCGCGCCGGCACCAGTCCAGGTGCGCAGGGTCGACAGTTTCTGCAGTTGTACGCTCGCGGCGTTGTACACGATCCCGAATGTCCGCCCGTCGATCGTCGTCGGCGAGATGGTCAGGAACGTCCCGGCCACGGCCGAGCCCGTGACCAGGTCCACCAGCGAGTTCTTTGGCGGAGGGCTGTTCGTGTCCAGCAGGGTTCCGGCCAGGATTGCGTTGTTCAAGGTCGCCGTTCCCGTGGCCGCGAGCTTGTCGGCCGTCACGCCGGCACCATCCACCTGCATGATAAGTATCGTTGTGCCCGCCAAAACCAGATTGCCGTTCACCGCGATCGTCCCGATGGCCGCGCCGCCCGGCGAGACAGCACCGTTCATATTCACGGTCGCCGCCGTGAGCGTGGCCGCGGCGCCCGTCGCCAGGGTATTGGCAAAGGTAATCGTCCCGCCGCTGAGAGTGGCATTGTTGGCAAGGGTCACCGGACCCAGGACCATCGGCGTGCCGGTAGTCGCCAGCGTACCCGTGACGCTCGTAGAACTCGGACCCGCCGTCGTGGTCAGGCCGCCCGTGAATGTTGTCGTATCGGCCGGGTGACTTCCCAGCGTCAGCGTTCCCGTGTTCAGGAAACTCGTAGCCGTCGTGACCGTCCCGCCGCCATTCAATGCCACGTTGTATCCGGCCGCCGCAGTCGTCAGCGTGCCCAGCGTAGTCGTCCCCGACACCGTCACCGAGCCCGCGCCGATCCCCGCCGGCAGAGTCAATGTCTGCCCGGCGCCGCTCAGGGACGCGATCTGGATGGCTCCCCCGCCGCTGTTAAGCGCCAGGTTGCCGTTCAGCGTCAGGGTGCCAAATGTCTGATTCCCAGTGCCGGCATTTGCATTGCTCGTGGTGATGGCCGTCGTGTTGATCGTGGTCGCACCTGCCGACAATCCGCCCAGCGGTTTCACGCCGCCCACCAGATTGTCAAACTGGGCACTGCCGGTGATCGCGAGCGATTCGGTTGTGGCGCCCGCAGTCCCGTTTACCGTATTCTTGAACCAAGCCAAGCCTCCCGGGTTGGTCAAGCTGATTGCCAAACCGGATCCAATCTTGACCGCCCCGTCAAAGGTCAGATTCTTGTTTGCCGTGATCGAGGCATTGAGATTGATCGTCGGCGCAGTCAGCGTCAGACTGAACACACCCGCATTGCCAGAGGCGTCGACCACGCTCTTGACGGTAATCGCGCTGCTCGCCTCCAGGATGACGTCGCCGGTGTTGAGCTGCTGGACAAGTTTGGCGGGCGTAATGAAGCCACTAGTGCCCGCGCCGCCATCGGCCGCGAGGATATGGTGAGGATCCGAAGGAGCGCCCGCGGCGTCAAGATCGACGCCAGGGCTGCCCCCGTTATAGTTCGCAGGATCAACCGCACTGATCGTCAGCGTGTCCGGGTCGAGCAGTAGCGTGCCGGGCTTCGTACGCGGCGACGTCAGATCCACGTTGCCGACAAATGCCAACTGGTTGTGACTGGAAACCTCGACAAAGCCGCCCTTGCCACCGATCGAAGTCGCGGATATCCGGCCATCAAAGTAGGTGTAGTCCGTGGACCACACCGCCACCGAGCCGGCATCGGCAACATTCCCCGTGGCGTCAGCCTTGATCGTCGAACCGGGCATGATTCCCGTGCGACGCGCCTGGGCGACAGTGCCGCCGCCGTGGAAATCGCCGCCAATCTTCACATTGCCGCCACCGCCCGTGCCTGAAGCGTCAATCGTCGCCCCGTTAATGACCACGCGGTCGCCGGTAATCGTGACGTCGCCACCCGCCTGGCCCGTCGCCTGCGAATTGGCGTCAATCCGCCCGGCCACGACCGCCGCGCGATTGCCCCCGTCGATGCTCACATCCGCAGCGCGCACCACTCCCGCGTTCTTCACCGCCAGCGAGTAAATGTCGCCGGCGCCAAGCATCTTCACCGTACCGCCGTTGGCCTGTATCGTGCCGCTGTTCTGTATTCCGGCCGGGCCGGCGTTGATGTCCGGAGTACTTCCCGGAGCGTCGGCCGCCGCGGGATTGCTCACTTTTACCGTAATGTTGCCGCCCACTTCGCTGATCAGCACGTCTCCGCTGGCCGAGGTCATTGTCACCACGCCGTGCGGAGCGACGATGGTTCCCGCGTTCAGCACGCTACGGCCCAGCAAGTGCACCTGGCCGCCATCGGCCGCCTGGATTGTGCCCTGGTTCACAACATTACCAGTGCCGATCGTAAAGAGATTCCTGCCCGCCTTGAAATCCGCGTTGCTGATGTTGCCCGCGGCCGCGTACAGGCTGGACACGTTGATGATCGCGTGTGGCCCAAACATGACGCCGGACGGATTCACGAAATAGACCCGCCCGTTGGCAGTGATCGCGCCATCGATCATCGTGCTGGTTGGTGTCCCGCCGACGATCCGGTTGAGCACCACCGACGTGGTGCCCGGTTGGATGAACCGCACCGTCTCGCCGTTGGTGAGATCGAACGAGCGGTACTGAATGACCGCGCCATTGGAAGCGCGGATGGTCGTCGCATTGCCCTGCGTCTGGATGGAGCCCACGCCCGCCACGACCTTGCCTCCGTGCGGGGCAGCAAAGACAGCCTCTCCCAGCATTGACGCCGAAGTCAACGCCGCCGCGGCGGCCAGCGCCCAACGGCCCATGCGACTCGACCGACCAAACCCCGTTGCCGATGCTTTGCGACCAATGGTCAACATGATCTATCTCCGCTGTTATCCAATTCGCTTTACTTTAGGTCACGCACACCACCGCATTCCGCTCAATACATGATTGTGAACACGACGTGCAGCCGGCTGTTGCCGGAGGAAACGCCATCTGCGTCTGCACCGACCGATATGTCTTGCAGGATGACGCCATAGTCCACGCGCAGCGACATGTTCTGTTTGAACAGCAGATCCATGCCCACACCGCAACTGAGCAGCGTATTGTTGTCCTCGTATGGTTGTTTGCTGTTACTAATAACCCGGCCGGCATCGACAAACCCCTTGAACACAAGATCCCAGTCCGGCCGGGCGGGTCGCGACCCCTGCACCTTATGCGGCATCCAATAGAAGTCCTTGCCAAACACCTTTGACGGTGCCGATTGCACTCCCATGATCCGCGGGACGTGCAGCCGATACTCGACCGTCCCAATGAACACCGTGTCGCCGACGACAATCGACTCCGGATAACCTCTCACCGAGTAAATGCCACCCGCAACCATCTCCTCTTGTGGCACCAGGCGCTCTCCGAAGGTCCATTGCACCTTGCCCGCCAGGACGATTTCGTGCGCCAAGGCCGATGTTCCGTGCGGATCAAACAGCGGCTCCAGGTAGAACGAATGGGTGATGTCCGCCTGCAGCGCCTGCCATTGATCGCTCGCCTCAAACCGGCCCAGGCCATCCGCCGAATCCGGTTCGCCACCGCCCTTCGACTTCGCGTCCGCCATGAACCCAAACTCCATCGTTGCATGGGCTGATGTGCTGCTCGTTTCGCCGTTTCTTTCCACGCGCAGGCCGAGGTAGGGAACCCAGAAATCCGCCTCGCCCGTGGCCTGGGTATTTTTGTTCTTTGTCTCCGTGTTCTTAAACCGCATTCCGCCCACCCCATCCAGGTACCACTCGCGCTCCGTCACCAGATTGGCGATCAGTTCCGCTCCAACCGCCCATTCATTGCCGTCAAAGTCCTGACCCACCAGGCCGACATCCGATGCCTTATACTGGCTCCATGATGCATACACCTTGGCTCGCAGCCGATCGCCATAAACCGGCGCCTCGTACGACGCCTGCACCGCGTTGGCTTCCTCGAACTGGCCCGTGACGTAGTCCAGGGTAAAGATGTCTGATCGGCCAGTCAGGTCATTGTGAACAAAGCCCACTCGCTCTCGCCATTTGGTCGTCTGTTCAGTGCCGGTATTCGAGAGTTGAAAGTAGGCCGTCCATGGTTTCGCCTGCGCCACCAGGTAGTCCATGACCACGTCGCCGTCGTTTTCACCCGCGGCGAGCGAAACATCCACCCGCCGCCAGGTGTAACGGTTCAGCCGATCGACGTACGCGTCCAGAACATCCTTCTTCAGCAGGTTCTTGCCCGGTACGGGCTGGATCGGCGACATCTCTTTAATGTGATTGTAGGCCGGGTTGTTGATTCGCTCCCCGACCGGCACCGGATCACCGGCCGCAACCGTCCGAACTTCAGACACCGCGCCAACCATCACCAGGTACTTCAAGGGGACGCTGGCATCCCATTTCTTGGCTGAACTCTCCACGTCGGCGATGTCGATCTGGCGGGCGTCAATACCCACGTAGATACCCACCCACCCCAGCTTATGACCAGCCGCGACGAGTTGCTCCGCGACTGATTGCAGCGCGCCAATATGAAACTGCTCAGTCCCTGCGGAACCCGGCTGGGCCAACGTCAGGGTTACTTTCTCGACTCCCGGCCGCAGTTTCACGAGCCCTGTCGCGGTCTTGCCCAACTCCAGCGGCACCCGCATCAGATCGTCGATCTTCGGACCACCTTCGCGTTTGATCATGTACTCCATGTCAAACTTCGTGACTCGCAGCACCGGCCCATCCGACCGGGCGGCAGTCGCGGTGGGCGACTTAAAAGCCATGATCCCGATCCCGTCGGACTTGCCATCCGCCGTTGCGGCGGCAGAGGCTGCCGGGCGTGTCGTGGCCACCTCGGCGGCCCAGCCGGATGCGCTCCAGCCAAGCAAAGGAACGATGGCCGCCGCCAGAAGGCGCCGAACCCACCGGTCTCGAATGCAAACTCGGTTGCCCAGTTTCGCCGCCAACGAAGATCGTGATTCTGGCATGTGTCGGTCTTTCCTTCCCTAATTGGGACCGCACAGCGCTGCGCCGTCTCGCTCAACCCGTGTCATCGCTTCGCCGCAGCAGTCCCGATACCTGCTTTGAACGCTCCTTGTTACGCGGGAGGCCCAACCGTCGGATCGCCACACAAAACCCACCCGACGGCATTCCAAACCCACGACACAATACTTGACCATACGTTTTTGTATAGCTCTTTGCAGCGCGTGTCAAGACAAGAACTTACGCCGATTTGCTGGTTTTATTTTTCTGCAACCCCGGCGCTTGTACCGCGTCAAAACATCGCATCGAGAAATTGAACAATGACCGGCGCCAACCGACGTATAAAAGGTGGTATGATGGCGAGAGACTCATGCACTCGGAACCCTTCTTGAGGATTCCAGGCTCAGTCGCCTCGACAGAGCGCCGATAATCTTTACCGGAAGGGTGGTTGTATGACATCGGCCAGGCATTCATCGTGCGTCGTGCTGACCTTGCTCGCGGGCATGTGCTCGCTGGCCCAGGCCGCCGAGCGAAAAGAAGCGGACGCCACTCCCAAGCCCACCACCCAACCTGCGGAGCCGACGCTACCGGCTCGCTTCGACGATACCCCTGAGTGCGCGTCGCTCAAAGCCGCCTGTGACCTTGCCAAAGCCCGTCTCGACACCATCACTGCGGATCGTACCAAGACCCTCGCTGCGACGCCCGAGTACCAGACCGCCAGGAAGAACGCCGATGAGGCCGAGGCAATCCTTAACAAAGCCCGCGCCTCGGGGTCGGCCGAAGAGCGGCTGGCGGCATCGGCCACGTTCATAAAGGCCAAGGCCGCCGTCGATAACATCCGCAGCAACACCGTCAATCAGGATCCCGATTACCGGGCGACACAAGTTGCGTTGCGAAAGGCGGAGGCCACCCTTAAGGATGCACGGGTTGCTTTCGACAGGCAACGCTTCGCTCAAGAAAAAGCAGCCGCCGCCGCCAAGACGAAAGCCGCGTCGCTTGCCGCCTCAAAGGACCCGGTCCTCCGTGGCCAGAGCGAGGGGCGCGTCGCCGTCGGAATGACATTCGCCCAGGTCCAAGACCTCTACGGCGATGGCACTGTCACCAGCAACACGCCTAAATTCCGCCAGATTGACTACATCGTGCGCGCGCCCAACCAGTTCTTCCATGTGCTGATCACTTTCGAAAATGACAAAGTCTCCGCCTGGTCATCAAGGCCCCAACTCTTCCCCAGTGTGCGTTTCACGGGCGACATCCCCGCACTGACCAAGGGCATGACCCTCGACCAGTTGCAGGCGACCCTCGACTCCAACGGGCGGGCGATCCGCGAGTCGCGGCTGCCCGGTTCCGCTGCCGCACTCGTCGCTGCATCCCCCGACAAACCCGAGCCAGGCAATCCGAATCCCAGACCAAGACCCGCTCCAGGCGCAATAGACCCCACTGAGACCCATCTTGAGACAGTCTATTGCTGGAAGACCGTCATTGACACCCGCAACGGCGTCAACCACCAGTTCCTCACTGTGCGGCTGGCCGATTTTCAGGTCTACGATTATCGCCTGAGCTTCTCTGTGGAGTAGCCCCATCAACATGCCACAGACACTCGACGCACCAAGCCGTTACATCGTCGGCATCGACCTCGGCACGACCAACTGCTCGGCCGCCTTCGTCGACACCGCTGATTCCACCTGGTCCGTTCGCGACTTCCTCATCCCTCAACTCGTCGCCCCCGCCACTCTCGACCCCCGGCCAACCCTGCAGTCCTTCCTCTATCTCCCCGCCCAAGGGGAATTCTCAGCGGATGCTCTCCGTCTGCCGTGGTCGCCCAATCCACCGCTATCTACTATCAACTATCAACCATCAACTCATCTGCCTGTCGTCGGCCTCTTCGCCGCCGAACACGGCGCCTCCGTTCCCGGCCGACTCGTCTCCTCCGCCAAATCCTGGCTCTGCCACAGCGGCGTCGATCGCACAGCCCCCCTGCTCCCCTGGCATGGGGCCGCCGACGTAACCCCCCTGTCGCCTGTCGAGGCGTCAGCCGCCCTTCTCGTGCATATCCGCTCCGCCTGGGATCACGCCCATCCTGACCATCCGCTGGCCCGGCAGGACCTGGTCCTGACCGTGCCGGCCAGCTTTGACGAGGTCGCGCGCGAACTCACTGTGTCCGCGGCGAAACAGGCCGGGCTCACGCGTCTCACCCTCGTTGAGGAGCCACAGGCGGCGTTCTATGCGTGGATCGCTTCGCAAGGCGATGACTGGGACAAACACGTCCGCCCTGGCCAGAAGATCCTCGTCTGCGATATCGGCGGCGGCACCTCCGATTTCACGCTCATCCGCGTCCGCCCGGCCGAGTCGGAGCGAGTGCTCTTTCACCGCATCGCCGTCGGCCAACATCTGCTCCTGGGTGGTGACAACCTCGACCTGGCCGTCGCCCATCACCTCGAAGCCAGGGTTTCGCCCGACGCGAAGCTGCCGGCCCGGTCATGGGGCCTGTTGCTGCGCTCCGCTCGCCGGCTTAAGGAAACGCTCCTCGGCGCGGACGCTCCACAGCGGCTCACCGTCAACATCTCGACCGGCGGTTCCAAGCTCATCGGCGGCTCTGCGCAGGTCGAGATCACACGTCACGAGATACTCAATTTGTTGCTCGAAGGGTTCCTCCCGCCGGTCCCTCTCGACGCCAAACCCGCAACGCGCCGCTCGGGATTCCAGGAATTCAATCTCCCGTACGCGCCCGATCCCGCCATCACCCGCTATCTCGCCGCCTTCCTCTCCGCACACACCGACGTCGAGCCCAATGAAGATGGCAACCTCCCCATGCACCACAACCCCGCCCGGCCGGATATCCTCCTCTTCAACGGTGGTTTCTTCGAATCAGCACAACTTCGCGAGCGACTGCTCGAGGTTCTCGGCTCATGGTTCTCCCCGGACGGCTCCTGGCGGCCAGTCGTGCTGCACAACGATCGCCTCGATCTGGCCGTCTCCCGTGGCGCCGCCTACTACGGCATGGTCCGTCGCGGCCAGGGCGTCCGCATCACCGGCGGCCTGGCACATTCGTACTACATCGGCGTCGATCGCTCGCTCGCGAATCCGAAATCTGAAATCTCTGATTTGAAATCTCAAATCTCAAATCTCAAATTCCAAAACCCCAAAACTCCAGTCCCCCCTGAACCCCGAACCCAGAACCCTGAACCCTCCGCCCTCTGCCTCCTCCCCGCCGGCGTCGAAGAAGGTCATTCGATCGAGATCCGCCGCACCTTCAACCTCCTCATCCGCCAACCCGTCGAGTTTCCACTCTACGTCTCGGCCACGCGCACGACGGACGCCCCGGGCACGCTCATCGACGTCGATCCAGAACAGCTCACGCCGCTGCCTCCCATCCGCACTGTCCTGCATTCCGGGCGTAAGTCCGCCGCCGACACCGTCTCCGTACACCTTCACGCCCGCCTCACCGAAATCGGCACGCTCGAACTCTGGGCGGCCGAAACCAAGGGCGACCGCAAATGGAAACTCGAATTCGACGTGCGCTCCGCCGCCCACACCGAATTCGACGCCCACGCCGGAGCCGCCGAGACGCAGGGCTTCGTCGACGCTTCCCTGATCGAGCCCGCCCGCGAACTGATCCGCGAAGCGTTTTCCAAGACTGCCGCTTCCCCGGGCAAGCTCCCCGCCCCGGCCACTCCGGCATCGCTCGTCAAACGGCTCGAACTGCTCGTCGGCCTCTCCCGCACCGATTGGCCGGCCTCGCTCATGCGCGCCCTCTGGGAAGCCACCTTCGAATTCGCCGATGCCCGCGCTTTCTCGCCCGAGCATGAGGCCCGCTGGCTGAGTTTCATCGGTTACTGTCTGCGTCCCGGTTTCGGTCTGGCCGTAGACGACTGGCGCGTCACCCAGACCTGGCGCATCTTCAGCCAGAAAGTGCTCAACCCGAAAAACGAACAGTGCCGCGCCGAGTGGTGGATTCTCTGGCGACGCCTCGCCGGCGGGCTCTCCGCAGGGCAACAAACCACGCTCGCCGAACCCCTCATCGCCGCGCTTAAATCCCGCCTCCGCCCCGCCGGCGCCATCAACCAGCCCAAGACCTCCCCCTTCCAGTACGGCCCGGCCGAAACCGCCGAAGTCTGGCGCATGCTCGGTTCCCTCGAGCTTCTCAAGCCTGATGCCCGTATCGAACTCGGCGAACTGATTCTCGATCTGCTCCCCAAAGAGAAATCCTCCGCCGCGTTTGGCGCTGCCCTCTTCGCCTTGGGCCGCCTCGGCGCCCGCGTCCCCATCTATGCCGGCCTGCAATCCGTCCTACCCCCGGAGGTCGTCGAACCCTGGCTGCCCCGTCTCCTCTCTTTCGCAGGGTCCGCTTCAGCGGACGCGACGATCACGCCACACGCAACGTCCAGCCCTCAGGACACAACGCTCTACTTCGCCGCCACGCTCCTCGCCCGCCGCACGCACGACCGTTACCGCGACCTCTCCGACGCCGCCCGCGACCAGATTCTCGCCCGCCTCGAATCCACCAACGCCCCCGCCCATTACATCGATCTCATCCGCACCGGTGGCCAGCTCGAAGCCGAAGAACAACGCCTCGCCTTCGGCGAAACACTGCCCAAGGGACTGCGCATCGACTGAGGATGGCGGCGTTAATTGGCGGGGTTCAGCGGAGTATCACCTGAGCGGCAGGAACTCCACCCGATCTGCAATGTCGGCCGGATCGTACACCTTCGCGATCAATTCCAAATCGCGCACAGCCTGCCCGACCGTAATCGCAAGTTGCGGCGCGTAGATCAGCCCGGCAAAGTGCGTCCCCGCACGCTGTCGGGCGGTCGCTTCGGCCAACAAGTCACTGTCCTGGCTGAAGAGCGCTCGCCCCAACTCCCGAGCCCGGTCCAGCAGCGCCGGATCGCGTAGCCGGCCTGACCCATCATCCTGCGCCGTCAGCACTTCCACACCTCGGAGACGCAGGGCAACGGTAATCTCGCGGCGAACATGCACATCCATCATCAGGCCAAGCCCCATCAGATCAGCCCCTGTCGACGAAGTTTCGTCTTGCCCGGCGAATCGACCGTGACCGCCCGCTGGTGCTCGTATTGGCGCATCTCTTCGGCGATCCGGGCGTCGAGTTCCGCACGATGATCGTAATAGTAAGCCAGTGCCGCGCAGATCTGTGCGATCGAGAGATGCGGATGCTGAAGGTGCATCTCCTGGGGGCTGGCGCCGTGTGCCAGGTGCTCCGCTACGACCTCAATGACCTTGACGTTCGTGTCGTCGATCCACGCCACGCCGCAATCGTCAATGGTCACATGGTAAGTGCTGGTCATTGTCATTGTTCGTTAGATTCTACGCCATGGCCCCTAGCCGGCCAAGACGAAAAGGTGGAGTTGCTTTCACTGTGCCTTGGTGAAACCCACCCTCCACTTCACCTCCCCACTCTTCGCCACGTCGAGCTTCACCCGAATCAACCCCGGAGAAACCACGATCTCCCCTGCTTTTGCCCCGCCTCCGATCACGTCCACCTTCTCCGCCTTCCACCCTCCAGCCACAATCCGCAACTCATAGGGATCCCCGCCCACGACGCGGCTCACGCCCGACAGTTCCCACTTGCCCGCATCCCATTTCTCGTCGAACAGATCCACCATTCCCTGCGTGATATGTCGCGACGTACTGATCACCATCGGCCGATCCTGCACCTCGCGCACCGCCAGCGCCGCGCACGATCGCCCAGCCACTCGCTGCACTAGTTTCCCCTCAAACGGCTCCACGAGTTCGTTCTTCCAGTAGTCAAACGCCACGTAGCGCTTCCCGGCCGCCAGGCCGAGTTTCGCGAGCGGACACTCGATCGTCGCCTCCGCATCGTCCCAGTTGTACAACCCCACCGCATGCCGCGCCGGCTCCACCCGGGCATCGCTCACGATCCAGATCCGCGGCATCTCTCTCTCGAACAGATCCACCGGCCGGGCCGCCAGTCCGTGCGCCGGCATAGTCCGCCGCAACAGATCCAGCCGCTCCGGCGGCAGTTTCGCAAACTCCTCGCTGCTCAGGCTCAACTGCCCGCTCAGCGTCACCCACGTCGCCAGCAACTGCGCCTGATTCATCGGTACGCTCGCCCGGGCATAGATACAGTCCGGGTCGTTGTGCCAGATCCGTCCGTTCAGGTGATAGTTGCGCGTGCCGAACCGCGGGCCGGTCGGAATCGCCTTCCACGACGAGTTGTTGTCCGGCCCGATCCGCATCGCATCCACCAGCCCCATCCCACCGCCGTACGCCCGCATGTTCTGCGCCACCGTACAACCCAGCAGATACACATCCGCCCCAGCCGCCTCGCGCACAAGGCGCAACCCATCTCGAAACGCCTCGATGTTCGTCTTGGCCGGATCGTGAAACACACCATCCCCCATCTTGTCGTCGCGATAGCCATCATTGACGTATACGTGACGTACCCCCGCGCCCGAGCACAACCCATCCATCTTCAAATACTGATATCCCCAGTCCTTGACGATCCGCCGGATCTCCTCCCGCACATACTCGCGCGCCCCCGGATGCGTCATGTCCAGGCACGCCCCGCCCCACGGACTCTCGTGCGGCTTGCCATCGGGCTGTTTCACGAACCAATCCTGATGATCCTTGTACCACGGATCCTCCGGCGATCCCGAAAACGGCATCAGCCAGATGCCCGGCACCATGCCCGCCGCCTTGATCTTGTCGGCCGTCTCCTTCATCCCCGACTTGTACGGCCCGTTCTCGCGTACCCGTGTGAAGTTCTTTCGCGGCCCGTTCTTCGTCTGACCGTCCTGCCAGCCATCGTCAATCTGCAGCACCGACAGCCCCCACTCCCGCAGGTTCTTCCCCGCAAACTCGGCCTGCTGCGCCATCCCCTTCTCATTCCATCCGCCCGCGTGATACCAGGTGCAATACCCCGTCGGCTCCGGCCGCAGATGTATGTTGTACACCTTCGCCACCGCATCGGCCCACGCCTCCAACCCCAACCGCGCATCGTCAAACGCGCCGATCAGAAACGTGTCCAGGACCACTTCCTTCCCCACCGGCAGTTGCAGCCGCCCATGCTCGACGCGCGCACTGATCCGCGCCACCGACCCGCCCACATCCGGAATCAACACGCCGCTGCCCCGATCCGTGCTGATCCATCCGCCCACCACGCCGCGCCGCGTCTGCGGGTCGGCCACCGCCTGCCACATGTAGCTCCCCCGCGCGTTCTTCCCGAACTCGCTCAACCCGCCGGTCCCCAGCACCCGCAACTCCGCCACTGGCTTGCCCAGGTCCAGATCAAACTCCGCCATCCCCACCTGATTCACCACCACCATCTCCGCCGCCCCGTTCTTCAACACGCTCCCGAACACGGCGAACGGCATCCCATCAAACACGCAGATCCGATCCACGCGCCCATCCTGATGCTTCACCTCGATCGATGTCCCCTTGCCAAACGTCTTATCAGAAACCTGCGCAATCTTCCCTTCGCCCCCCTGCCCGGCCAGTCTGCCGGCCGACACAAACGGCCGCGCAGCCCCGCGCTGCCCGATCGTGAACGACCCCGCGGCGGCGTCGCATTTCACTTCCAGCCTGTCACTCTGAATCACCATATTCTCACCCGCCGCCCCGAAGGCCAGCACACAACTCATAATCCAGCACACGGTTTTCATGTTGAGCATCAGTTCTCCTGAAGCGCGGATGATACCCGGCGTCGATCGTCTTCGCATGGTGTGCCCCGGAGTTCTTGGCAACCGGGAGGGCCGTGCTTCTGCACGGCCGGAATGGTGTGCCCGCGAAACGGCCGCAGAGGACTGCGGCCCTCCCTTTGCCAAAACAGTTGGCCAGTCCTTGCAAGCGCGTTCCCACTATCTCCTCTGCATCGCGTCGGGTATGTTCCCGGCATGTTTGGCTCCCACCTTTCCATCGCCGGCGGCATGTTCAACGCCCTGCTCTCGGCCCAGAAACTCGGCCTGGAAACCGTGCAGGTGTTTACAAAGAGCTGCCAACGAAATCCAGGCCGGCGCCCAGTTGCCGCTGGGCATGTTTGATTTCTGCCAACCCCGGCCGGAACTGTTACGACTGCCGGCGGCGGAAGGCGGCATGATTATCGTTGAACATTGAGCCGGGCCGGTGGTCCGCTGCATTCTGATCGAGAACTCAGTTGGATCTCAGGAACACAAACCTGCCCCCCTCATTACCGCGTTCGATGTACAGGCGAACACCCTTCTTCACGTCGGTGCGGGAGAGTTCG
>JANYKD010000072.1 GCA_025361735.1 Phycisphaerales bacterium | reverse complement strand
CAGCCTGCACGAGCTCCGCCAGGCTATCAGCGCCGTAGGCACCGTATCACTGACCAGCGAGCAGCTCGCGGTCATCGCCGCGGGCGTGGCGGCGGCGGTGGCGAGTGCCGGCGGATCGGCTCTGGGATCCGGGGCGGATCGCGTGACCATTCCGATCACGGTCAACGGCACGGCTGTGGCGGATTGCCAGGTGTGGATCAGCAGCGACTCGGCCGGCAATCATGTGGTGGCGGGAACACTGAGCACCAAGAGCGACGGACGCGTGACGTTCCTACTCGACGCGGGAGACACGTACTACCTGTGGGCACAGAAGGATGGGATCAATCCGATCGAGGGAAGGATGTTCACCGCGGTGGCGGATTGAAGACGGTTCAAAGGTTCAAGAGTTCAAAGGTTCAAGAGACTGGCAACTATCAACTGGCAACTGGCAACTATGCAAGCGTTTGACACAACTCCTGCTGCGGCACCTGCGACGCCGACGCTGCCGATGTATCCGGCGACGCTGGCGGAAGCCCTGGACATCGCGGGGGCGATGCCGGCGAAGGATGTGGCGGCGCTGCTGACGGCGGACTCCGCAGCGCAGTTGGCGGCACTGGCGGCGGCGACGTCGGATATTGATGTGGCGATGCGGTACCAGGGCCGGAAGTACGCAGAGGTGATCGGTTATCAGTCAGCGGTGATCGGTGCGGCGCAGGTGTTGGAGTTCCCACGTTATATCGGGGTGATCGGTAATCAGTGGTCGGTGAACGGTGGGCCATTCGCTGGGGGGCCGTTTCCCGGCGGACTATCAACTATCAACTATCAACCATCAACCAACATTTGGGATTGGGATCCGGCGACCTCCACCGCGATCGTGCCCGAGGCGGTCAAGCGGGCGTGTGTGTATCAGGCGGCGTCGAGACTGGCTGCGCGGCGTGATGCACGGCTGGATGCGCGGCATGATGGGGTGGTCAACCAGGGTGGAGGAGGACTGCAGGAAGCATACGACGGGGAGATCCGTGTTCTGTGTCGGGTGGCGGATCAGATCATGCAGAGGTATCGGTTGAGGTCGGGGGAGATGGTTTAAGGGTTCAAGAGTTCAAAGATTCAAGAGTTCAAGAGTTCAAAGGTTCAAGAGTTCAAGGGTTCAAAGGTTGAAGAGTTCAAATATGCCAGGCATCAAGAACGCGACATTAACTTCGATCAGCCGGGTGACCGGGGCCACGGGCTCCGGCCAACTGATCCGCACGGCGCAGACCATGGATGTGCGGGTGTTGTCGATGGATCCGTCCTCGGCCCAACGCTGGGCGCTGGGAGCGACGATCTCTGACGCTTCGAAGACGGTTTATATCGACCTCGAGGACCTGGACAACAGGCCGCTGAAGGACCTGGACTTGATCAGCGTGGCCGAAGATGACCAGCCGACGATGACACTGCAACTGGTCAAGGTGGTCACGATCGTGAAAGACGGCGGCATGAGCCACTGTCAGTGTTTTGGGAAAGCAGTGGCCGGATAGGAAGGTTCAAAGGTTCAAAGGTTCAAGGGTTCAACCGTTTGACCCTTGAACGTTTGAACCCTTGAACTCTTGAACCATGAATGTCAACGTGACCAACTTCCTCCACTCGCTCGCGAAGAACATCGCGACGGCGTGCTCGATTGCGTTCCCGGGAACCATCGACACAACGCACAAGGCGGGGATCTGGGCGGGGGAGGCGATTGAGTCGCTCTCGACGGACCCGTTTACGACGCTGGTGGATTACGGGGGCGAGAAGCCGGGCCTGGTCGCGAAGGGTGCGATCTCGCTGCAGGTGAACACGCAGGGAACAGAGCGGGATGAGGTTCGTCTCCGGGCCTGGACGATCTACGCGGCCCTGTGCAACTCGGATGGAACTCTGCGGACGATGTGGACGATTGCTGGAATAGTTCCCACCACGCAACAGAGTGATGGCCACTGGACCATCGTCGGACTGCAGCCGATCGCGGCGCCGGCGTTCCTGGGCGGTCCGGATGAACAAGGACGCGTGGCCTGCGTCTTCAATGTGGATCTCGAATTCTTCAAGAAGGACTGAACATGCCAACCAATTGGGACACAAAGTTTCGCAGGACGCTGTGGAAGATCACCTTCAACGCGGTCGACCTCGGGCCGGGAGAAGTGGATCCGAGCGAGCTGCTGGCAGCCAATGACCCGCGCGAGATCGCTGGGCTGATCGTGGACTACGTTCCTGGCGGTTTCAAAGCCGGGGCCGGGCTGAAGTTCAAGTTCAAGTACTCCGGAGACTGGACGATCGCCAAGCCGCTTATGCCGGGCATGGGCGAGACAACGCCGGCGGCGCCCGCGATCTGGGCGGGACAGCGCACGTATGCCAAGGAACTCATCCTGCATCCGATGGACATCGGGGACGCCGATCATACCCAGGACATCGGCCTCTACTATGCGCTGCCTGTCACTCCGCCGCCCAAACGCGGGGGCGAAGATGACGCGTGGGACGTGAAGTTCCTGCCGTTGCCGGACATGACGCGGCTGTTCACGTCCGTCAACCCGTTCATCTGGTACGGGGCGAAGCCGACGTGAGTCGGTGGTCGGTGATCGGTGGTCCGTAGGACAGACATTCCTGTCTGTCATTCTTAGAGGAGTTACCATGCCGGATATTGACGTGGATCAAGTGGTTGCGAAGACGAGGCCGTTTTGGGATGCGGCGGTGGGCTGGGATCTGAAGTTGAAGATCGATGGCGTGCTCTATGTCGTGCGACAGCCTGACTCGGCGGACCTCACGCTGTTGACCACCGGCAATCCGGCGGAGCAACAGGCGGCGCTCGCGTCGTTGTTTCCGAATCCGGGGCCGCAACTGACGGATCCACTCAAGGTAACCGCCATCGTGACGTCGATCTTCACGGCGTTTGGCGAAGCGGCAAAAAAAAAGTCGCAGGCA
The DNA here is from genome assembly GCA_025361735.1 of Phycisphaerales bacterium. Taxonomy (GTDB): domain Bacteria; phylum Planctomycetota; class Phycisphaerae; order Tepidisphaerales; family Tepidisphaeraceae; genus JANYKD01. The sequence goes on along the minus strand of JANYKD010000072.1, from coordinate 6,912 downwards.
TCGCGGGAGACGATGGCCGAGGCGGTGATGGCGCAACTTCATCCGCGATCAGCGACGTCCCCTGGACCATCGTCACAAACCTAATGATTGCGTTCCCTTCGCTTACGCCGGAAGAGGCGTGGCACATGCCCTGCCTGGCAGCGGTGGAAATGCTGGCGAGAAGGGTGGAGGCATATCGGCAAGCGAGAGGTGAAGCAATGCGGCCAGTCGGCGGACAAACGATGGAAGGCCTGAAGGCACTGGCGCAGCGACCGATGTATCCCCGGCTGTAGTTGATAGTTGATAGTTGTTAGTAGGACAGACATTCCTGTCTGTCATCCAAGAAGCATCCAAAGAAGGTCGTTCAAATGCCGTTCAACGCGGGATCAATCAAAGGCGGTTTGTCCTGGGACGTGAGCGAATATGCCCAGGGGATGCTGCAGGCAACCACAACGGCCGCAATCTTTCCCGGCATTGTGACCGCGTTTCTGGCCAACCCGCTACTGGGGGCGGCGCAGGTGGCCAAGCAAGTGGCCGGATCGATTGTGGATGGGCTGAAGTGGATCATCACGACGACGATGGAAGTCGGGCACGCGATGGATGACCTGGGCGAAGCCGCCCAGACGGCCGGTGTGTCGGCGCAGTTTCTTAAGGGCGTGGGCCTGGCGGCGTCGGATGCGGGCGGGTCGATGCAGGAAATGGGCGACGCGCTCAAGTTCCTCAACAAGAACCTGGCCGAAGCGGCCGCCGGCGGAGCGGCCAAGGATGCGTTCGCGGCATTGGGGATCTCGGCTACGGATGCGTCGGGGCGGGCACGGTCGACCGAAGACGTGTTCATGGAACTCAGTGATGCGATCGCGAGAATCCAAGATCCGTCCAAGCGCACGGCCGTGGCCATGGACCTGATGGGACGCGGGGGCACGGGCATGATCGTGACGATGGCACAAGGATCGCAGAAGATCAATGAGTTTCGGACGATGATGGCCAATCTGGGGGCTGTGCCCACGCAGGGACTGGTGGACGCCGGCGACAAGTTCAGCACACTGGGCACGATTGTGGGCGCGGCGATGGAGGGAATGAAGAACTCGCTGGCCGGCCCGATCCTGCAGTGGTTCGCGGACAACTTCAATGAGATCGTGGAACGGATCATGTCGCTGGCGGCCGAGATGCGGCCGGTGTTTGAGTCGATCGGCAACCTGGTTGTAGAACTGCTGCCGTCGCTGATGCAGATTGGCGAGTGGTTTGTGCGGACTCTGATCCCGATCATCAAGGCGACGCTGGAATGGATCAAGCCGCTGATCGAAGGTCTTAGCTGGGTTCTCGGAGCCGTGGGCAACATGGGCATTGGCCCGTCTGTGGCCACGATCGGAGCGGGATCCAGTTCGCATACGACAAACAATCACATCAACGTCAACGTGGCCGGCGGGATCCGCTCGGCCGGCGACGCCGAAGATCTGGCCAAGCGGATTGCCTCCCAGCAGAGGACCGCGGCTGTGAAAGGCGGGCTGTAATGGCCGCCGAGTATCCGACCATCCTCAGCGCTACCATTGGCACCTCGGAATTCCAGGTGACCAATTACACCGTGTCGGATCAGCCGCTGCTTAAGGACGGCTGGCCGGTCGGCCACACGATTGAGGTGGGCGTTGAAGGATACATCCAGGGCACAAGCGCGGATGACCTGGCGACGAAGCTGGCGGCGTTCATGGCGGCGGCGCCGTCGCCAGGTGCGGACCTGGTCATCAAGGGGATGGGCGGGAAGACACTGTACCGCCTCATGGCATCGCAGTGCATGAACGCCGGGCCCCACGTGAAGCTGAACCAGCAGCCGCTGCGTCTGGCGGAGCTGCGGGCGGAATTCAAGGTGTCGCTGAGCGGGGAGACGCCACTATCGGAACTGGAGAAGGATAAGACGGGCGGCGGCGGGAGCATGCCACAGGGCACATCCGTGGCGTATGTGGTGCGCACGGACGGCTGGTCGGATGTGACGATCAACGGTGAGGCGTCGGGAGCGACGGCGGAATCGCAAGTGGGGCAGGCCGTGGCCGCGGCACGGGAGGCATACCCGTGGCCTGATTACAAGGTGTCATACACGCAGAAACGGAATCTCCCGGCGGATAAGTGGGAATTCACGATCAGTGCCACGTATCAGGCGATCCCGCTGGAGAAGGGCACAACGACGCGGGCGGTGGATGGAACATTCAGCAAGTCGATCGACGTAGACGCCGAGGCGGTGAAGACGACAACCTGGTCGTATGACCTGGTGTGCGACGACGATCCGCTGGACCTGGAAGCGGCGTTGCGGCCGGCCACGGCGTTGATCTCGGCATCCGTGGAAGTGGGCGGATACGAGAAGCAGACGCTGCGGGCGCGATACACGACGGTGGAGAGCGATCTGGGCGATGGGCTGCTGGAGTTTAAGCAACGGCTGGAGATCGCCGGCGGTGAGGATGCCCTGGTGCGGCCGGTGACGTTCGACGGCGTGGGCACGATCCTGGTGTATCAGAGCACGAAGCGGCCGTTCACGGTCAAGCAGACGGGATCGGCTGTAAGCACGGCGGGATTCCCGATCGAAGCGGCGCCGCTGTCGATCACGGGATATTTCCCCGATAGGGACAAGGTCATCACGAGCGAGCAGGTCGACGCGTCGCGCTATCGCACCACGTGGGACTATTCCTTTGTTGGGCTGAGCCCGATCGTGGGCAATGCGGCCAAGACGCTGATCCTGGCGATCATCGTGAGAGCGAGGGGGATGTAATGGCTGATCTACCGAACGTGACCGTGCCGTCGCAGAACCGCGTGATCTTCCGCGTGGGGGCGCGCGAGGTGGTTGTGCCGGCGGGCGAGAATTTCGTATTGGAGCCAACCGGCCAAGGCGAGGGGACCGAGATCTGGATGACGCTGGAGAAGCCGTGGGAGATGAAAGCCGGCGTCGAGCCGAGCGTCAACGAGGCGAAGGTTCCGTATAACCAGTTCGACAAGCTGGGCGGCCAGGCCGTGGGAGCGATCGGAGACATCGAGTTCTGGTTTGGGGCGAAGGGTTCAGCCGGTCCGGATCATGTGCTGAAGAACATCCGGCTGGTGCATGTGGAGCCGCTGGAGACGGGACTGACAACCGTGCCCACGGATCCGGACAACCCGGGCAAGATGCGGCGGTTTGTGAGCTATCGCATGTACTTCGCGGATCTGCGTGAGGCGTGGATCCCGCCGCGCGGCGGACACCTGGCCGTCAATGATACGATCAATGGGCCGGAAACGCAGAATGTGGTGAGCAACCGCACGCTGATCGAACTGTGTCTGTGGAAGCTGGGTGTGGCCAAGGCGGACAGGCAGATCGATTCGTTTGTCGATGCACTGCCGCCGGTGCGTAATCTGGAATGGCGAAACAATCACCCAGCCGAAGAGCTGCGGAAGCTGTGCGATGAGCTGGGGCTGGTGGTCTGTCCGCAGAGTGGTGGGAAGACGGTCAAGGTCTCCGTGGCCGGCGGAGATACAGCGCCCAGCGTGCCGGCGCTGCGGTACCTGGGCGGGCCGCTTAAACTGCCGGGAATCGATCGACGCGGCAAGACGGTGGTGTTTACGACCGCGCCGCATCCGGTGCTGAAGCGGGAGATCTTTAACCTGGATAGCTGGGACTTCGTGGCCACGGCCGTGGTGGATCCGGGGACTGTGTTGCCGGGAAGCATGTACCCGATTCGCAACGACCTGACGAACGCGGGATGGTGGCCGCTGCGGGAACTGCCGGAGATCAACGGGCAGAATCCGATCGCGGTGCTGCGCAGCAAATTTGACGGGATCACAGAGTTTCGGGCGTCGCTGTACAAAGACCAGTTTTACCGGTACCTGCGATTGCGACCCAACAAGCGGCTGGCGATGTTGCGGTCGATGATCGACGATGAGACGCTGGCCCATAAGAATATCACGGTGCGGGCGAAGATCGCCGTGCAGGGCGAGGATGGCCAATGGAGCAATTCGGATGACTTCGTGGAGATTGGGACCACGGTCATCATCCACCAGAAGAGCCAGGACACGCGCATGGTGGACAGCAAGAGTAATCCGCTGGACACGATCATCCTGGGCGTGGGGCCGCGACTGGTGCAGACTGATGACGACGATAACCCGGTGTCCGATCGGGAGGCGGCGGCGAGGGAACTGACGGTAGCGGACCTGCAGGTGGCAGTCACCTACGAGAAGACAGAGACATTCGCGGCGGCGGTGCAGTTGGAAGATGACACGGGCAAGAAGATGCCGGCGTTCTTTTGGAGCGGGTACCGGCGCGGAGACGGCGGGTCGATCGAGAAACTGTCGGATGCGGAGCTGGCCAACGCGCTGCTGGATCCGCAGACGTTGACGATCAAAGACGAACGGATCATCCTGGAAGGCGGCGTGCGTCCGAGCAACATGCTGGCCATGGAACGCGAGCGGGAGTTGCTGGCGGGTCGCTGGCTCAAGGGTGGAAACCCGCCCGAGCTGCACAGCGTGATCGGATTCTTCGGCGTGGAACTGTCCGGGGCTGTGGCGTCGATCAAATGGGATCAGGCGGCAGCGCGAACGGACTTCGAGGTAAACACCTGGCATCTGCCCACCGGTCTCATGACGATCGGGGATCTGCGGAATTCGCTGTCGGGCGATGAGAAGTTTGAGAAGCAGGCGGCGACGCAAACAGCCCGCGCGGCCATGGGCACGGCCGGGGCGGCCGAGCCGGCGTCGATCCAGTTGCCGATGGCAAGTGCGCCCTCCGCCGGCGACTCCTCCTTCTGGGCCCGCTTGTCGGGCGTCGAGACGGACACGGGCACGCAGGTGGTGCGCTACAAGTTCATCCGTCAGCAGCAGGTCAACTATCAGCTCGTGGACGTGGCGCCGCCGGCGGGGCAGGCCAAGCCGACCGAAGAGGTGTGGGCCCGACATCCGGGCGATCCGAACCAGGGGCGGAAGCTGATCGTGGATCAGCGCGTGCTGTTGCGGCCGGGCAAGAAGGACGACGCCGGCGAGAAGGTGTATTACCTGGTCGGGCCGGATGGGCCGCAGTTTGCGTGGCTACGCATTGCAGCCCCGTTTGCGGCGGCGACGTGGGATGCGCAGGGGTACAGCTTCGTGCGGCAGGTACGCAGCGGTAAGGGCTGGGTCGATCAGCCGGGGGCGGCGGTAGAGATTGGCCTGCGGCATCCGAGCGGATCGAAGAGGATGCTCAAGGACACGGTGGTGTTGGCCGAGGACCTGGGCGTGGATGCGGCCGGGGTGCGGATGTGGTCGATCGTGGATACGATCGAGCAGGCCGTGATCGTGAGGGTGAACGACTTTGAGAGCGGCGGGGGGAAATACAAGGGATCGATCCTGGGCAAAGTTTCTGGGTCGCTAACGCTGGCGGGGGAGTTCTCGCTGGCGTCGCGCGACATCGGCGATGTGGAAGGCGGAGCGGAGGATTGCCTGCTGTTCTCGGCGGCGGAGATCGGGACGGATGGGACATCGCGGATGCTGGGCAAGGGGACGGTGGTGGAGGGGATTATCGTCGGGAAGGCGAGCGACGGGCGGAAGACGGTGGTGACGGCTGGGCCGAGTGGGGTTTATCCGATCAGCGACTATTTTGGAACCGTGTATCAGACCAAGGGGATGCACTTCCCGGATCAGGATTTTGGCACGTCGTTCGACGACACGACGAAGATCCTGTCGCTCTGGTGGGCGGGCGTGTCCGTGAAGAACTGCGGAGCGGACACGCTGTATACGGTTGGCAAGAAGGACGCGCCGCTGGTTCTGGGGCCGGGGCTGACGTTCACCAATAGCGCCAAGAAACTGGAGGTGGCGATCGGCAGCACATTGCCGTGTCTGTCGTTCGTGGCTGACGGATGCTCGCTCAAGCTGGACGCGGGAGATTATGACTGCATCAGTGAGACGTTTATCAAGGCGGGGTCGCTCAGCTTCGACGGCAAGTACCTTTGCTATACGCCTGTGACCATAACTTTCATCGGTAAAAAGGTCGAAGGCAGCCAGGTTTGTGTCACTCTTTGCCCGTAGGATCACCATGGCGTGCTGTTTCTGCAACCCGTGCCTGGCCTGCGATTGCATCTGCATGACGCGGGCGAACGTCATGCCTGATTCGGTGACGTGCATCAGCGCCGGGGAAGAGGCGGATCTGGCCACACTGATCGACGCCCTGGTCGCGGCCAGCGGCTGGGAGGCGTGGGATTGCGATTATCCGGCGGCAGGGCAGACGGTGCTTCTGGAAGGTCCGGACCTGTCGGATCCGCCACAACCGTGTGGGACATGCTGCTATCAGTTGATCCGGCTCACGCCGCCCTGCATCGCCCACACGGGGGAGACGCCGGTGCAGAAGCCGCAGATCCAGGTGAACATTTACATGGTGGCGGGCGATCCGGATGGCGTCGACCTGTATCCGGACGATCCAAACCCTTGCATCTGGTGGATTGAGATCGACTACATCGGCGGAGTGTACTTCCGCGGCACAAAGTCGGCACGCGACATCGCCGGGAACCTGATCGGGCCGCTGGGAACCTACACCAAATACTCAGCCGCCGGCGGCGACTCGTCGTTCGCTTTTACCACGGTGGGGGCGTAAATGCTGGCCAGCATCTGTGAGAACTGTGAGCATCTTTCCAAGGCCGGAGGATGGTCGTGCCTGATCACGGGGATCTGGATCATGGGCAAGCCGTGTCCGCTTCCCGTCAACGGTCAAGCTGTTGCAGTAGGCGCAGAGGCTGGGAAGACTGTGCCGGCGAAATCGGCTGGGCCCAGCGTGCCGTGTTGCCGTGGTGCGGAGAAGGTGGCGACGACTTCCGGTGTTAGGGTCGATGTCGAATGAGGGTTGAGGGGAATTCGAGGGGGATTTGAAGCTGGCTCGCAAATGAGCCGGCTTTCGGTGCGCGCTGGGGGCCTTTGCAAAGTACGTGGCCAGTTTTGCAAAGTAGGGCGGCCGGCTAC
>JANYKD010000034.1 GCA_025361735.1 Phycisphaerales bacterium | reverse complement strand
GGACCCTACGGTTCACTCCGCCGCCACAATCGTCACCACCAGACCCTTGGACTGAAACTGTTCCTGGTAGAGCTCGGCCCGCTCTTTGTGTGTCGTCAGGAGCAGGGCCACGCCCGTCTTATGGGCCTCCAACATCCGCTCGTTTGCGTCTTCCTTGTTCAGTGGCGTGAGTTGCACGATGGTCTGTACCACGTATGGTTGATCGTTCTTGTCGTCATTGTGAAGAAGCACCTTCCACGGCGGCATCTGGCGCGGTGCAGGCGACTTGGGCTTCTGCTTCTTATCAGGCATCGTCTGCGTGGCGGTTGCGCCGCCCGAGGTGCCTTTGTCCTTCTTGTCCGTATCCTGATCGGCCATATCCAATACTCCAAGCGCAGCCGTGTGATTATATCTCTGCGAATCCGTCAACCCAACGACAATTATTTCTCGGGCACAATGCCCAGATCCTGGGTCGTAAACAGCGACTCGAAGACATATCCGGCCGACTCAATATTCTGTCGGGCTCCTTCCAGCCGGTCGATCGTGCCGATGATTTTCTCCACCTTGAGGCCGGCATCCTTGAGCACCTTGGCCGCCTCAAGCACCTGGCCGCCGGTGGTCATGATGTCCTCGACGATGACGACGGTTTCGCCCTTCTCGAAGACGCCTTCAATCTGCTTGGCCGAGCCATAGTCCTTCTTGGCGTTGCGGACGATGACGAACGGCTTGCCGCAGGCCATTGAGGTGGCCGCCGCTAGCGACACCGCGCCGAGTTCCGGCCCCGCGATCCGCTGCACGCCGGCTCCGAGCCGCTGGGCGAACATCCGGCCGAGTTCAATCAGCACGTCCGGTTGGGTCTCGAAGCGATATTTGTCGAGGTAGTACTTGCTCTTGCGGCCGCTGCGGAGCGTAAATTCGCCGTGCAACAAAGCCACATCCGCGATCCGTTTTGCCAGTTCTGTCTTGGTCATGGGGGCGTATGATGCGGGGCGGCGGGCCGTCCGTCAATGCGTTCTTGAACGAGGCACGAAATTCCTGGCCCTGCCCGCACATTGCACGGTGGAACTTTTCCGGACAATTCGCGAGAATACGCACCCATGCGTACGATTATTATCGCCGTCGCGTGTCTCGCGGGCATGGTTGGGGCGGAGACGCCTTCCACCCGGCCGACAAGCGGGCCCGCGACCCAACCGGTCACGCGAGCTGCCATGAGTCGAGTCCACGTATTTGTTTCCGGCGATGTGCAGGGTATTGGATATCGCGCTTTCACACAGGAGTGCGCGGACGAGCTTGGTCTGGTGGGATGGGTCCGCAACCTGCCTGACGGGCGCGTGGAGGCGGCGGTCGAAGGGCCGGCCAACCACGTTGCCAACCTGCTGGAGAAGATGAAACACGGGCCGCGCCACGCAAGGGTCACAAGAGTGGAAGTGTCGCAGGAGCGGCCGCTGGAGAGGGAACATCGCTTCAGCGTGACGTACTGAATCTGTTGCGGGGCGAGAAATCTCTTTCGTTTCCGCGCCGACATACATATAGTATGTCTCTGCGCGGGTATCATGTGTGAGCGCGAAAGGAACTGTCAGAAATGAGTGTGGACGCGAAGGATCCGAGTCCGACATCGAACTTTCATTCTACTCCGACCAGCGCATATCACAGCGCAGGGGTTTCCAACAGCGCAAATGGCAATGGTAACGGTTACGTGCACGAGCCGTCGGCGTCGCCGCATGTAGGTTCGGCGCAACGTCCATGGACAGTCAAGGATGCCGAGGCGCTTTACCGAATCCAGCAGTGGGGGCAGGGTTATTTTTCCGTCAATGAAGAAGGCAACGTCGCCGTGCATCCAACCCAGGATCCGGCCCTGCACATCGACCTCAAGAAACTGGTCGACGAACTCCGCGAGCGCGACATCCAGCCGCCGTTGCTGGTTCGTTTCACCGATATCCTGCGTCACCGCGTCAGCCGGCTCCACAAGGCGTTCGAGCACGCCATGAAGGAGCACGAGTTCAAGGGCCAGTACCGTTGCGTCTACCCCATCAAGGTCAACCAGCAGCGGCATGTCGTCGAGGAAATCCTCAACTTCGGCAACGAGTACGGCGTGGGCCTCGAGGCGGGTTCCAAGCCCGAGCTGCTGGCTGTGATGGCGCTCGTCGAAGACGACCAGACTCCGATCATCTGCAATGGCTTCAAGGATGACGAGTTCATCGAGGCTGTTATTCTCGCGACCAAGATCGGCAAGAACATCATTCCCGTCGTTGAGAAGTTCAGCGAACTCGAACTGATCGTGAAGTATGCCAAGCTGCACGGCGTCAAGCCGTCGATCGGTGTCCGCGTCAAGCTGGCCGCCCGTGGCGCTGGCCGCTGGGAAAGCTCCGGCGGCGTTCGCTCGAAATTCGGACTGTTCATCTCCGAGGTGATGGAGGCGCTCGAATATCTCCGCCGCAACGGCATGGGCGACTGCCTCAACCTCCTGCACTTCCATATCGGTTCGCAGATCAACAACATCCGCAACCTCAAGGGCGCGATCATCGAGCTCACACGGGTTTATGTCGAAATGCAGCGGCTGGGCGCGGGCCTTATGTACATCGATGTCGGCGGCGGGCTGGGCGTCGACTACGACGGCTCCAAGACCAACTTCGAATCCTCGATCAACTACGGCCTTCAGGAATACGCCAACGACGTCGTCTACCACATCAAGGAAATCTGCGATTCCGTGGGCGTCGAGCACCCGATCATCATCTCCGAGTCCGGCCGCGCCATGGTCGCGTACCACTCGGTGCTGATCTTCAACGTGGTCGGCTGGTCGGGATTCAATCGATTCGAATTGCCCAATGATCTGACCCCCGCCGAGCGCGACGATCTGCCCGCGCCGGTGGTGGCGATGTTCGACACTTACCGTGGCCTGAACGATCACAACTTCACCGAATACTATCACGATGCCCAGCTCAGCAAGGAAGCGGTGCTCAACCTCTTCAACCTCGGCTACTGCACGATCGAGGCCCGCTCATTGGCCGAGCGGCTCTTCTTCGGTGTCTGTTCCAAGGTGCTGAACATGGTGCGGCACATGGAATACCTCCCCGAGGAGTTCGCCGGACTCGAAGCAATGCTGTCGGATACGTATTTCTGCAACTACTCTATCTTCCAGTCCATGCCCGACTCCTGGGCCATTGACCAGCTCTTTCCGATCATGCCCATCCACCGGCTCAACCAGGAGCCCAACTGCCGCGGCATTCTGGCCGACATTACCTGCGACTCGGATGGCAAGGTCGACCGCTTCATCGACCGCCGCGACGTCAAGAGCGTGCTCGAACTGCACGCCTACGACGGCAGCGACTATTACCTTGCCGCGTTCCTTGTCGGGGCATATCAGGAAATCCTCGGTGACCTTCACAACCTGCTCGGCGACACCAACGCCGTGCACGTAAGCGTGGACGAGCAGGGGCGGTGGTCGATCGACGAGGTCGTTAAGGGCGACACGGTGCGCGAGGTCTTGCAGTACGTGCAATTCAGCGCCGACGACCTGACGCGTGCGATGCGAAAGCGCGTCGAGCGGGCTCTACGTGATCAGAAGCTGACCGTGGACGAATCGCGCGTGCTGTTGCGGTTCTATGAGTCGGGGCTTGAGGGGTACACGTATTTGGAATAGTGGTTACTGGCCGTAAACCAGCACCTTGAAGCTGGTAGCGTCCTGCCGGTTCTTCGCGTTGGCGAGATAGATCTTATGTGTCTTGGGGTCCACCGTCATCGTCCGGGCGCCGCGCTCGGTCGTCAGCGTCTGCACGAGTGTCAATTTGTCGGGTGAATCCTCGTGAGCGATGATCACCGTTCCACTGCCGCCGGCCGAGACGAAGGCCAGTTGAGTGCCGGGATCGAACGCGGCCGCGTCAACACCCTGGCCGCTTGGGACGCTGGTGACGATCTTGCCGGTGGCACTGTCCATCATCAGCATGTAGTCTTTTCCGCAGCCGACAAAGAGGCGATGGTGCTCCACATCCAGAGCCAGCCCCGTGGCCGATTTGCCGGGTGCGATCGGCCAGTGATTCACGACCTGGTGGGTCTTTGTGTCGATGACCGCAATCTCGTCCTTGTCTTCGATGTTCACGTAAACCCTGCCGGCCGCCGAGTCAACGACGCCGGTCTCGGGCTTGCCGCCCAGCGGCACGTTGGCGAGAACCTTGCCGGTCTCGGCCTCGAAGATAGTCGCCGATTTGCCCCGGCCGTTGAAGGTGTAGATCGTCTTGGTGGCCGGGTCGAATAGGAGCGCATCGGGATTTCCTTCCGTCGGCACCTTGGAAAGCGTCTTGAGCGTCGCCAGATCGACAATGCTCGCCTTGTCCTCCCGGCCGTTGCCGGAGAAACCGCGCTTCAGCTCCGGCACCGCGATGAATCCGTGTACGCCAGGTGTGTCCACGACTTCGCCAACCACCTGGTCCTTGTCGAGGTCAATGACCACGACCTTTGTGCCGTGGGCAACATAGAGCCGCCGGGCGGCGGAATCGACAGACAGGTAATCCCAGCCGCCGCCACCACCGATTTGAATTTCCTTGATGAACTTGTACTGAGGCTCGGCCGCTCGGGCCGACGCGGCCATCACGCAACAGCCCAGCGCCGCCAACAGACCCAAGGTCAGACGAAAGTTACGCATATTGATTCCCTTTCCGAATGGAGGACACAAGACATTATCACCGGCATCGTGCCGAGTTGAATTACTTCGCCTTAATGGAGGACGGTTGATCCTGCCACGGCGTCAGTCGCATCAGCAGATAATAGATCGTCGGCGTCGCCACGAGCGACAGCAGCACGGAAACGCACAGTGCGCCGATGACCGCGATTGCGAGCGGCCGAAGCATGTCGGCGCCGGAGCCGACACCATAGGCTAGGGGCAACATACCCAATGCGGCGGCCATAGAGGTCATCAACACCGGGCGCAGACGCCGCCGGCCCGAGTGGACGAGCGCCTCGACCAGGGTAAGCCCCTGGTTGCGCAGATGGTCGACGAAGTCGAGCATGAGGATGCCGTTCTTGGCCACGATGCCCACGCCGATAATCGCGCCCAGCCGCGAGATGATGTTCTCCGTAGTGCCCGTAATTCGCAGGGCAACGATGGTTCCCAGCAACGCCAGCAGCGCGCCGGCGACGATGGCGAGTGGCTTCAGGAACGAGCGGAACTCCAGTAGCAGAACCGTGAAGACGGCCAGGATCGCCATGATCATGACGATCATGAGATTGTGGAACGCCTCGAGTTCCTGCTTGTAGGTGCCGCCGAATTCCATGACACCCTTGGGGATTCGCGCGTCATTGCCTAGTTTCTCGGTGATCTCCTTCATCACGCTGCCCAGGTCTCGCTTTTCCGGTCGGCCGGTGACGGCGACATACTGCCGCAGGTTCTCGCGGTGCATCTCCAGTTCGCCCGGTTCCTCGACAACCTCGGCCACCTGGCTGAGAAGTACCGTCTCGCCGGTCGGCGTGCGCAGCGGCAGTTCCTTCAGACGTGAAACCCGATCGACGGCCGCCGGTGCGAGCACCACGCGAATGCTGATGGTCCGGTCTCCCTGGAGCACGGACGAAGCCGTGGTTCCCAGTTTCGCGGCCTCAACCGCTTCGGCGATTTCCGCCGGACGAAGTCCGAATCGCTGCGCCGCAGCCGAATTAACTCGGAACGTAAGCGACGGGCCGGCCACGACCAAGCCGTCCTTGGTTTCGGCCACCCCGTGAATCTCGTCGATCTGCGTCTTGACCGCCGGGGCAACCTCCTTGAGCAGATCGAGGTCGGTTGAGAAAAGCTTGATTTCAATGGGCGAAGGGGACCAGGTAAGGTCGCCGATCAGGTCGCCGAGGATCCCACGCAATTCCCATTCGATCTGTGGCTGGCTCTTTTTGAATTTCGCTCCGAGTTCGGCCACCAGGTCGTCCGTGCTGCGTTTGCGATCGGCCTTGAATTTCACGAGGAAATCGCCGGCGTGCGGCTCGGTGAGTTCCAGACCCAACGCCGTTCCTGTTCGGCGGGAGTAACTTTCCACTTCGGGCGTCTCCGCCAATATCTTCTCCGACTCGCGCAGAGCGCGGTCGGTCTCGGTGAGGCTTGTGCCCGGCGGGCCGACATAGTCGATGACCGTCCCGCCCTCGTCGAGTTTGGGCAGGAACTCGTCGCCGATTCCCCGGTAGAGCATCATCCCGCCGATCAGCAGCAGGCCGCACAACTCGAGGGTAATAAGCGGATGCGCCAGCGACAGGCGAACGGCAAAATCGTACACGGCCATCACCGGACGGAGAATGAACCCGCCTTCCTCGATCTCATGCCCGGCATCTCTGGGTTTGACGCGAATGATCCATGCGGCCAGTGAGGGCGTGAGCGTCAGGGCCAGCACCAACGAGGTCAGCAGCGAGACGGTCATGGTCATCGCCAGCGCCCGGAAGAAGACGCCGGGCAGGCCGTCGAGGAAGGCCAACGGCACAAAGACGACGACAGGCGTCAGGGTCGAGCCCGTCAGCGGCAGGAAGATCTCGCCGATGGCGGTGTGCACGGCGTCCAGACGTGGCAGTCCCGTGGCCATCTTCGTGTGAATCGCCTCGACGACCACGATGGCGTCGTCGATCACCAGCCCGATGGCCGCGGCGATTCCGCCGAGGGTCATTAGATTGTAGCTCATGCCCATCATCTTCATGGCCACCAGCGTCACCAGCACGGTGACCGGGATCACCAGAATGGCGACCAGCGTCGAACCCCAGTCCTTGAGGAATAGGTACAGGATGATGACCGAGAGGATGAGGCCAAAGAGAATCGCATCCCACACGCTGCGAACCGAATCGCGCACCAGAAGCGACTGATCGTAGAAGAACGTCATCCGCACGTCAGGCGGCAGTTCGTGCTTTAGCGTGCGCATCTCGGCCTTGAGCGCATCGGCGATGGCGAGGGTGCTGCCGTCGGGCTGGCTGCGGACCATCACCAGGACAGCGTCGCGGCCCATTGCCGTAACCACCGTGCGGGCCGGCTCGGCGGCGGGCTTGACCTCGGCGAAATCACGCACGAGCACCGGACGGCCATCGGGGGCGGCCACGGCCAGGTTCTCGATGTCGGTGACGCCGCTCACGCGCCCGTCGATGAGCGTGAGAAACATCATGTGCCGCTCTTCATGCAGGCCGGCGGCGGAAACCAGGTTACTTTTGCGCAATGTTTCGACCACTTGTGGCAGGGTCAGGCCAAATGCCTGCATCCGCACCGGGTCGGCAACAACATGATATTCAGGCATCTGGCCGCCGACGAGATCGACGCGGGCCACGCCATCGACGCGGAGGAACTTGGGCTTGACTGTGTACTGGCCCAGATCCCACAACTCGCCCGGGGTTCGCTGCTTGCTGGTCAGGCTGATGCCGGCGATGGGAAACGCGGAGAAGGTCAGGCGGGTTGCATGGGCTTCCACAGTGGGCGGCAGTTTGGCACGAGCCTGTTCCAGCCGGCTGCGGACGTGCAGTTCGGTCTGCACGATGTCCACGTTCCAGCTAAAATAGACGTTGACCACGGCCGATCCACGCGATGTGTCCGAGCGAAGGTTCACGACGCCCGGCACATCCTTCATCACTTCCTCAATGGGTTTGGTGATGGTGGCCATCATCTCGGCGGCCGGCATTTCGCCGTTGTCCACCATGATGACCACGCGCGGAAAGTTCGTCTGCGGGAACACGGACGACGGCATGGTCACGGCCGCGTGAATTCCCGCCAGGCACAGGCCGAGGATCACGAAGATGATCCCCTTCCAGTGATGCGTGGCGAAGTGGCCGACAAGGGAGGTACTGCTCATGGGTAGTGCCTACTCGATGATCTTGATCTGGGTTGACTCTTTGATGGCATGAGCGCCGGCGCTGACGACCGTGTCGCCTTCCTTGAGGTCGTCGGCGCTGATCTCGACCAGCTTGCCCTCGCGGATGCCGGCCTTGACTCGCTTGTGGGTCGAGCGGTCGCCGTTGACGAGGGCCACCACATCGTCGCCATTGACATCCTTGACCACACATTCCCTGGGCACGGCCAGCACATCCTTGTGTTCCTCGGCCAGAATACGCACCCGCACTGTCTGGCCCGGTCGGGCTTTGGCGTCGGCGGGAATCTCGATGCTCACCGGCGCCGTATTGGTCTTGCGATCGACCTCCGGCCCGATGAACCAGACTTTGCCTTCGAACTCCGGCGCGGCCGACTTGCCCGCGGCCGGACCGGCGACGTAGATCTGCGCCATCATGCCCGCGCCCAGCGACGGCAGTGCGTCGGCCGGGATCTGGGCGGTGACAACCAGCCGGTCCAGCGCCACCAGATCGACCAGCACCTTTGTCGTATCGACCGACTCGCCGGCATGGACATTGACGGCGACCACCGTCGCATCGAGCGGCGCGACAATATGGAGGATTTCCCGCTGCGTGCGGGCTGCCGCCAACACAGCTTCCGCCTGGGCCACTTTGGCGGCTTCGTCCGCCAGTTCCTCGGGCGTCGGTGACGATTTGAGTAACGCCAGTTGCTTCTCGGCCACTGCCAGGTCGATCCGCGCGGAACTCAAGTCCTGCATGGCCGATTCGATGTTCTTCTGGGTGGTTCCCTGGCCCTTGGCCAGTTCCAGTTGCCGCTCATATGCCTTGGTGGCAAACTCGACGGTGGCGCGGGCTTTGTCAACCGCCAGTTGTGCGATCTGCAACTGCTCCGGACGTGGCGTGGCCTTGAGTTTGGCCAGCGACGCCCTGGCCGACGCCAGTGCGGCCGTCGCCTGCTGTTCCGCGGCCCGGGCCACGCGGTCGTCCAGTTGCAGCAGTGATGTCCCTTTCGTGACTTTCTGCCCAGGCTCGCAGAGCACTTCGGCCAGCACCGCCGCCACGGGTGAGGCGATGTCGGCGGTCCCCGCCATGCGCCCGATCCGCCACGGCGCCGGATCAACCACACCAAAGCCCTCGACATCCCGATGCAGCGTGGCCTTGGTGACTTTGACCACATGCACGGGCACAATCGAGTCGTTCTTGTCCTCGTCCTCTTCCGGCGCTTCCTTACGCTCGAACCACTCGGGGTGATACCGCAACGCCCACACGCCTCCGGAAAGCGTGGCCAGCAGCAGCAGTCCGATCAATGTTGAAACGATTCTCATGGGTATTTTCCAGCCCAATCAGGGGCGAAACAAGTTAGCCCACGGCGTGAGCCGTGGGAGAACGATCGCGCACGATCACTCGCGTCCCGTCGTCACCGGCAGCGTCGTCGGCGATTCCACTGTCCGCGCGATGCCGGCGCCGCCCACGGCCCGCTCCAGTTTGAGCATCGCCACCGTCACCTTTTCCTGTAGTTCCACCAGTCGCTCGCGGGTCTCCTGCAGGTCCGACTCCGCCAGCAGCAGCGTGGCCAGGTCGGCGTCGCCGCTGCGGTAGGCCAGTTCGGCCTGATCGCGGCGTTTTTCCTGGAGGGGCAGCAATTCGTTCTGCGCTTGTTCAAGTGCCGCGCGCGACACAGCATGCGCGGCATATGCCCGGCGAACCTGTTCGATCACCTCGCGACGGAATTGGGTTAATTCGTACCGTGCTTTGAGCCGCAGTGCTTCGGCCTTGGCCTTATGCTGTTGGCCGAAATCGAAGATCGGAACCGGCGTCGTCACATCCGGTCCGACAACCCAGCTCGAATCATGTTCGGCGTGCGGACCCAGGTCGCTCCCCTCGAATGCAGCGAATTCCGCCAGCGCGACCTCATCCCCCAGCGCCGCCAGTTCCCAGACGCGCGAACGGATCTCCGGCCGATTGGCCAGCGCTGCCTTAAGCCACGCGGCTTCATTGGCCTTTACGGGCACGGGTACTTGCCAGGGATCCAGTTGCCAGTCGGCCGAGCCGGACGGTTCACCGATGAGGCGCGCCAGCGTCAGACGCTGCTCGGTTCGCTCCAGCCTTCGCTGCGACAGTTCCACCGTCAACGCCACTCGCTGGGCGTCGAGCGTGAGCGTGTCGAGCATGAGCCCTTGCCCGGCCTTGAATCGCGCATCGGCCACGTCCCGCTGGCGCTGGATGAGGACGCGGCGGCTTTCGATCAGCGCCACCTCGGCTTCGATCGATTGGGCCGATGCATAACTTTCCTGCACTTCAGCAATCACATCGAGCACCGTCGCGACTGCAGTCGCCGCCGCCGCGCGCAGCCGGCTGTCGGCCGCGCTGATCTGGCCGGGTTTTGTGAGCACCGCCATCAGATCGCCCGTAATGGTTGTTTCAAAAATGCTGGTGCCGCCGCCTTCAGGGAAACGCCAGCTCACGTTGAGGATCGGGTTGGGCAGGAGTCTCGCCTGCTTGGCGTCGATGAGCGCCAGGCGAACGCCGACCAGAGCCGCCTGGATGCGTGCATCGCGCCTAATCGCCAGGCGGACCGACTGCTGCGGTGAGAGAGTTCGGTCGGCGGCCGGGGAAGCATCCAGCGATTCGTCATCCATCTGCACGATGATGGCATCGCCAAGGCCGCTGGCCGCCGCCGCGTCACCCGGCGCATCGACTGGTGGCAGCCCCTGGCAACCGGCCAACACCACCATTGCCCAGCAGAGATTCCAGGTTCCTGCGTGCAACTGAACTCCTTCCTATCTCAGCGTACAGCTTACCGCTCGCTTTGTGAATGTAGGATGAAAGCCGGCTTGTCGCATCTCCTGTCGGATCGCCTGTCGCACCTCCTGTCGCACCTCCCCTTTGCTTTTCCCTCTCTCGCTCTTATCCTTCCACGCATGCGGATCCACACGTTCTGCCTTTTGACCGTGCTACTTGCCTTTGGCGCCTGCGGCTGTTCTTCCGGCCGGGGCGGCGAAATTTGTCTTGAATCCACCGACGGCGGCCGCGCCTTTTCACAGAAGTTCAACTACGCCTTCTTCGCCGCGGGCGAAGGTGGCGACTTTGACATCGTCATGGTCGACAACGCCTCGGCCTGGCAGTTCAAAAAACCGCCCCGTAAGGGCGCCATCAAGCCCCAGGAGCTGACCCCGGTCCGGCAGGCTCTGGAGATTCGTTCCAACTGGAAACCCCGCATCGGCACCAAGCGCAGCCCGGCGTCGACCAACGCGTCTCTCACCTGGTATGTCTTTGGCGAGTCCGGCCAGAATGACATGATCGTCTATAAGGGGATTGCGAATGTCGTGATCTACGGTGAGCCCACCGACGATTCCTGCTCCATCGTCATCAACGAAGGAACCATCAGCAGCGATGTCGTGTCCGGCGATATGCGTGATCCCATTGGTTCGGCCGTCATCACCGGTCGGTGCGAAGCCCGCAAGCGCGACAGCCAGGTTCGCGACATCATCTCCGACATGGAATCCCGTCGCCAGGCGCTGTCGGCCGCCCCGACGACCGCACCTGCCCGCTGAGGCTTCCAGAGTCGATCCCCGCAAGCTGGAAAGCAATGTGTCTGGCCATCGCCCAGCGCGCTTCACGCATCACTTTCCGATGCATGCGAGTTTCGTCAGGGTGCGGAAGTAGACCCGGCCGCCGGCGATGGCGGGCGTGGCGAACGTGCCCTCGTCGAGCGGCGTGCGGCCGAGAACTTCGAGTTTGTCACCCGTCGCCAGGACGATGACCTCGCCCTTCTTGGTGATGCAGATCAGGCGGCCATTCACGCAGACTGGTGATGCATAGAATCCTGCGGTAACGTTTGGAATTTTCTGTTGCCAGAGCAGCTTGCCGCTGGCCAGTTCGATACAGCTCACCTGTCCCACGTCCGTGAGCAGGAACACGCGCGACCCGACAATCAGCGGCGTGGGAACGTAAGGCGCGGTCACGGTCTTGATCTGCCAGGCCAATTCGGCTCTTCCGTCAGGCTTGGTCGATGGAATCGCGGCCGAGAGCACGCGGTTGCTGTTTCCCTCGCCGCAGTTGCCGAGCACAATGCCCGCGCCGGCGACGGGCGATGCCACCGAGCGGAACGGCAACGCATCCGGCAGCGTCCACAGACGCCGGCCCGTGTCGGCATCCAGTGCAAGGATGCCTTCACTGCGGTTGGTGAGGATGATCTGCGGCGGCTGGCCGGCCAATTCATAGACGCACGGTGTGGACGAGGCCGCGTTGTCCGAACGGCGCGGGGTTCTCCATTTGGTCTGACCCGTCTTGCGGTCCACGGCGATGACAAAACTGGCATCGGCGACATCCTGGTCGATGGCCATGATCACATTCTGGCCAACGACGATGGGTGAACAGCCGTTCATATGCTGCGACTTGAATGCACCAAGATTCACCGACCAGCGATCCTTGCCGTCATGATCCAGCGCGGCCAGTGTGTATTTCTCGGGGTCGATCCAGGCGACGTACACTCCGAAATCGTCGACTGCCGGGGTTGCCGTCGCGGGACTGTTCTCGCCGTGATGGCGGTAGGGCTTCAGCGGGAACTCGCGCTGCCAGAGCGTCTTGCCAGAAAGGGCGTCAAGGCAGATGACAAATCGCTTGCCTGCGGCTTCGTCCGCCGACGCAACGAATACTCGCTCGCCCCAGATGGCGGGCGACCCGTGCCCAGTTCCCGGGAGACTGACGCGCCAAAGCCAGTCCTTGGCAGTCCACTGATTGGGCATCTGCGGAGCCTCGCCGGCTCCGTCGCCATTGCTGCCGCGAAAACGCGGCCAATTGTCGCCGCGTGCGGAGAAGCAAAGCAGAAGCAGGCCACAAAGGAGTGTTGCGGCCGATATTGAGCGTGTTCGCGAAGCTGGGGGCTTGGCCATGGGCGATGAAGTTACGACCGGAGCGTGATCTTTGCAATTGCGAACTTGGGGTACTTGTCATCCTTTTCGGATATCTCTATTCTCGGGGCGTCCAACCGGGTATCATCCTCCTGTACGAACCGAACTGGAATCGGAAGAGTTGTCTGTATGAATCTCTCTTTGCCATTGTGTCGCCGCGGATCAACCTGGCCCGACATTCTCGCTGTCGTTGCCGTCGTCGGGATCCTCACCGGAATCACTGTGCCCATGATGCTCTCAGCCCGGATGCACGCCTCGCGTGCCCGTTGCACCGACAATCTGCGCGAGATCGGACAGGCGATGACGAAGTACGCCGAGATCAACCATGGCCGGCTGCCCAGTACGCGCCCCGGCCGCGGGCCGCTGGCCGTGCCCGATGTCAGCAACAGCGGATATGCGGTGGCGGATCCCTTCGGTGAGGACGGCCCCGGTCCAAACAATGTGCCCGCTGCGATGTTTCTGCTGGTTCGCTATGGCCTGCTCGATTCGACGGCGTTCATCTGTCCTGGCAGCGCCGGCCAGCCCGACCGCTTTGAAGGCAAGGAGCCACGTCAGCGATCCAACTTCACGGATGTGCAACTCAATCTCAGTTACGCCATGCAGAATCCGTATGTGGATGACTCGGTCGTGGGGTTTGAGTGGCGGCTCAGTTTGGGAAACGATCTGGTTCTTGTGGCCGACCGCGGGCCCGACAGCCGATTGCTCAAGGATCTGGCTCCGGATTCCGCACTCGAGCGCCTGCGTATGGCGAACTCCGCGAACCATGAGCGATATGGCCAAAACGTTCTGTACTCTGACGGCCGCGTCGAGTTCCACAGCACGCCGTTCGCCGGCACAAACCAGGACCACATTTATCTGAGCAAGTCCGGCCGGCAGCTTGATTCGCCGGCGGATGCCCAGGACGCCTTGATGCTTCCGGGTGAGTAGCGCTCAGCCAGCAGGGGGGCGATCGCGGAGGATTTCTTCATAAATCTCAACCATTCGGCGAAGGTGCTCCGCCTGAGACAGTTGGGGTCTCAGATCGAGACAGGCTTGCTGCATTCGCTGGAGGGTTGGCGCATCCAGCAGTTGCCGCATGGCGTTGGCCAGTGCGGATACGTCAGCGGGATCCTGCAGGACAATCCCATGCGTGCCCTGGATCATGGCCTCGCAGGCTCCGTTGCAGATCGTGCTGATCACGGGCAATCCCATCGCTAGGGATTCCAGTACGACCAGACTGCATGGATCGTGGCGCGTGGGCAGGACGAAGAAATCGGCCGCCCGATAGAAATCCGCCGGCCTGTCCGTGGAACCGGCAAAGATAATGCGGTCGGCAATTCCAAGCCTATCGGCCATGCGACGATAGGCCGCCGGGTCAGGCCGGCCGATCACGATCAGCCGCAGTCGCGCATCGCCGACTTTCGCAACGGCCTCGATTGCCTCGGCCAATCCCTTTCGCTCGAAATCCTGCGCGATCATCAGCGCCACGACATGTTCCCTGCCAAGGCCCAGCCGACTGCGCACGTGAACTCGGGTGGTGGCGTTCGCCTGCGGATCAAACCTGGCGAGATCGACACCATTGAGTAGCAGGGGAAGACGACGTTCGTCGATCGGGTAGTGTCGCCGGGCGCTTGCCCTGATGTATTGCGAGAGGCAGAGGACGCGCGTGCCGCTGCCGTGCTCGATCATCGTTCGCTCGACCTCGGCAAAGAACCGTCGCTTGCGGTTGAGCCGGTTGAAAAGCCGTGCAGAGGCCTGGGCCAGATGCGAGCGGTATTTGGCATGTCCGGTTTCTGTCGCCTCGGCCGCAATGCCGGCGTGCGGGTGATAGAGGTCACACATTTCCACCGGCAACATGGCGTGAACGATGTCGTGAGCACGCGAATGGATCAGTTCTTGGGTCGATTGCAGGAACCGTCGGTAACGAGCCAGACGCGACCAGCCGTGAGCGCCGAGTTGGACGAATTCCACGCCGGCGATGGGTGGACCGAAGGAGGTTGCCGCCAGGGTCACGGACTGACCCAGATCCACGAGCCCGCGGGCGAGATCGACGGTGTATCGTTCGGCGCCCCCGCGGGCGGGGTCGGCATGGAGGATGACGAGAAGGATTTTCAACAGCTTGCTGCTCCGTGGGTCAGACGCGTCTTCGTTGCTCCAAATCGAGCACATTTCCGGTCACGCCGCCAAAGATACTCTCTTTTGCCGTCCGCCGCTCGTGGTTGGGACTTGTCGCCGTCTTTCTTGGCCGGGCCATGCTTGGCGTCCGGAAAGGACTGCATAGACCGACCTTCGTTACGATTACGCTCAGGTGTCACTCGGTGTTGCGTTTGCCGGTTCGCCGATTATCTGGCACAATATACCCACTGATATGCTTTTGCAGACCAACAGCTACGTCGTTCCCCGGGACAAGCGGCACGAACACGCCCGACTCATGAAGCGATTCATGCAGATCATGACGCGACTGGGTTGCGAGCACTTCGAGGTTTACGAGCAGGTCGGGGCCAGTTGGACTGCCGTACGCACGGATCCGCGCTACATCCAGATCATCCGTTTTCGCGATCGCAAGCAGCATCAGGCCCTCCAGGAGGCCGAGCGCAAGGATCCCCAGGCCCAGCAACTTATCCGTGAGTTCTGCGATCTGATCGGATTCAACGAGCAACAGATGCAGGGACAGTTCTCCGTCGGGTACTATGGGAGTGTGGTGTCAACCCTGGCCGAGACCCCTGGCGATATGCTCGATGGTGCAGGCGGGTGACACGTACGGAGTCCACGCTTCAGCGTGTCCATCGCCATACGCACGACACGCTAGCGCGTGAACTCCGAACCCGTTCCACAATCCATGCCGGTTTCTAATAGACTGGCGCGTCTCGTGGGTGTAAGAATTACGTACGACCTCGGCCGATGCCGGCCGGGGCGAAGGAGACTGAAGATGAAAACGTTCTTTCGGCTGTTTGTGTTCCTGTTCCTGGTTGGTGGGTGGGCATTGGCGGCGGCGTCCCTGCATGTGGTGCGCACGCCTGGAATGATCCCAAAACTTGGCGCACTGCACTTCGTTCCCAAGGCTGATCTGACGTACGCGGACACCTGGCTGGACACGACAAAATGGACGTCCGCCGATGTGGAGAATCATGCGGCTTTGAAGCGTCGGCTTGACGAAGTTGGCAAGCTGGATTGGCTCAAGCACATTGGCGGATCCACGGCGTCGAGATAACGCACGCCGCCGGAGCGACTTTCCCGGTTCTCCGGCTGGGCA
>JANYKD010000445.1 GCA_025361735.1 Phycisphaerales bacterium | reverse complement strand
ATGGGCCCGCGGGAACAGGCAAATCGACGGCCGCTCGAGCGGTGGCCGAGCGTCTTGGCTTTGATTTTCTGGACACGGGCGCCATGTACCGGGCCGTGGGATTCGCGGCCATTCGCAGGCAGGTCGATATGAACGACGCCCGCGAGCTGGGCTATGTGGCCGGGCTCTGCAAGATCGAGTTCGACTGGACGGTTTATCCTCCCGGCGTGATCCTCAACGGCGAGCGCGTGGATCATCGCCTGCGCGGGGCCGAGCCCACCTCGGCCGCGTCGCATGTGGCGAAAGTACCGGCCGTGCGCGAGCTCATGGTCGAGCAGCAACGGCGGATCGGGCTTTCCCGGCCGAATCTGGTCACGGAAGGTCGCGATCAGGGCTCGGTGGTCTTTCCCGATGCCGAGCTCAAGTTCTACCTCGACGCCGCGCCCGAGGTGCGGGCGGATCGCCGCACCAAGGAACTTCGCGCCCGCGGCGAGAGTCCGGATTACCACCAGATTCTCGATCAGATCAAGGAGCGGGACTACCGCGATTCGCATCGTGAAGTGGGTCCGCTGATGGTGCCCAAAGGCGCCGAGATCGTCGACACCAACGGACTGACCATCGAGGATGTCGTGGCTCGCATCATCGCCCGCGCCAAGGCGCTCATGGAGACCAAGTCGTGAGCGACGCGGCCGACCATGACAACCCGACCAAGCCCGTGGATGGCGCGCGAGACACATTGACCTACAGTGTCATGCGGATTATCGCCGTATTGATCGTGAAGTTGCTGCTCAATCTCAAGTGCCACGGCATTCACAATGTCCCGCGCAAGGGCGGCGTGCTGCTTGTCTGCACCCACCAGAGCCACCTCGATCCCATGATTTACGGGGCCCATCTGGCTCGGCAGGTGAGCTATTTTGCCAAGGCCGAACTGTTCGAGAACCGGTACTTCAGCGCGTTCATCCGCGCCCTGCACGCGTTTCCCGTGCGGCGCGGTGAAGCCGATGTTGGCGCTATGAAAGAAGCTATTCGCCGTCTTAAGGCGGGCTGCGCCCTCGTGGTGTTTCCCGAAGGGACGCGATCCATCGACGGCCGCATTAGGACGCTCGAAGCCGGCGTCGGTCTCATCGCCCGCCGCGCAGGTGTCCCGGTGATCCCGGCCATCGTCGACGGATCCTATAAAGTGTTGCCCAAAGGCGCGAAGTTTCCCCGTCCGCAACAAGTCGAAGTCATGTACGGCAAGCCAGTTGATGTGAGCGGCCTGAAACCAGCGGAGATTGTGACCCTGCTTGAACGCACGTTGCGGGACATGCAGGCCGACCTGCAATCTCAGCGACGAACCGGCGATGCATGTTAGGATATCTCACGCATCGCTTCCAACCTCACCGGTTGCTTATAATGGACCGCGGCTTGTTTCTCGACGATACTCACGGCGTGGGTAAGACAAAGTCGGGAGGAATATGATTGCGTTTCCATTCTTTCCGCTGATCCTCGCCGCAGTGGTGATCTTCATCCTGCTGCGCGCGGTGGTGTTCCGCAACCGGAGTTTTGGCTCGCGGGGCTGGCCCATCTGCCATCGCTGCGGGCGATCGTGCGAGGCTCACTCCAGCTTCTGCCCGCGTTGTGGCCAGAGATTGTAACCGAGTTACTTCGAAAGAAAGGTGCGTCTTATGGCTCGCTACAGGATGCCCGGAATGGCCAGTGCGGATGATGCCGGTTCGGACGGTCCGCCGCCGGTGCCAGGTCAATCGTCCGATGGCTATTCTCCGCGACCGCCCCGGCCGCCCCGGCCGCCGGCAAGCATGTCGCAGAATCTCGCGGCGCTGGCCGTGACACTTATCATCGTCTACGCGCTCTATTTCTGGTTCTTCGTGCGCATCGCGGTCGGGCCCGACGAAGTGCTGGTTCTGATGCGCAAGGATGGCTCGAAGAGCCTGCCGGGGAATGAATACGTGATCCCCAAGGCGCCGGACGCCAAGAGCGCGGAATATGCCCAATGGGACAAGACCTACGGCGACTGCAACGGCGTGATGGAGCAGGTCTACCTCTCGGGCGTGTACTTTGGCTTCAGTCCGTTCGACTACGAACGCTCCGTCGAGAAAATCGTCCAGGTTCCCGGCGACAAGGTCGGGCTGGTCGTCAAAAAGTTTGGCCAGAAGCTTGATCCGGGCCAGGTGCTGGCCGACCCGAAACGCGACCAGCGTGGCCCGCTGCCGATCGTTCTTCAACCTGGCAAGTACCCCGAGTATTCCAATCAGCACGCCTACGACGTGATGATGGTCAACCCGGTTGTCATCACGCCCGGGCATCGCGGCGTGAGGACCATCATGGCCGGCCGGCCCGCAACGCGGCCGAATGAGTACCTGGTCGCCGAATCCGAGCAGGGGGTTCAACCCATCGCGGAAAAAGAAGGGCGTCTGCTGGTCAACCTCTACCAGGAACGCATCACGCCCATCAGCATGCAATCGCAGCGATTCGAGATGACCGGCGACGATGCCATCCGCTTCCCGTCGGCCGACAGCTTCGACATCAAGATGGACGGCTTTGTCGAGTGGCGGATCAAGGAGGAGATGCTGCCGCTGATGTACGTGGAGTACGCCGAAGGCGGGAGCCTGATCGAGTATCTCGATGAGAAAGTGATCCTGCCCTACTCCCGGAGTTTCTGCCGGCTGGTGGGCAGCCAGTTCCAGGCCCGCGATTTCATCAGTGGCGATACGAAGCTCAAGTTCCAGAAGGACTTCGAGACCAAGCTCAAGGAAGCCTGCGACAAGCAGGGGATCGAGATACTTCAGGCACTGGTGCGGGACATCATCCCGCCCGACGACATCAAGAACCTCATCAACGAACGCGAGATCGCCAAGCAGCAGATTAAAACCATCGAGCAGCAGATCCTGGTCGCCAAGAGTTCCGCGAACCTGGCGACGCAGACGGAAATGGCCGAGCAGAACACGAAGATCGGCGAGGCCAACAAGAAGGTCGTGACCATCACGGTCAAGGCGCAGCAGGACATGAACGTCGCCGTGACCAAAGCCGAGCAGGAATTGGCCGTCGCCAAGCTGCACCTGCAGGCGGCCGAGAAGGAAGCCGAGGCACTGGTCGCCAAGGGCCAGGCCGAGGCTGCCGTTGTGCTCATGACCAAAGAGGCCGAGGCCAAGCCGCTGCGGCAACAGGTGGAAGCGTTCGGCAATGGCGATGGCTATGCCCAGTTCTTCTTCTACCAGAAAATCGCGCCGTCGATCAAATCGATCCTGACCAACACCGATGGGCCGTTTGCGGATCTGTTCAAGGATTTCATGGGTTCAAAGCCGGCCGCGTTGCCGGTCAGCCCCGTTTCGCCCCGGCCGCGCCCGTTGGATAACGCCGACAAGACGTCGACCACCCAGGAGGAAAAGCCATGAAGATCATCATCAAGGCAGTTGTCATGCTCGTTGTGATCGCCTGGGCGGCCTGGATGGCGTTCAAGTGGGGCGTCATGCGACAGTATGTCGGGCCCGACCAGGCGCTCGTCGTGATGGACAAGTTCGGCAAGGAATTGCCGCCTGGCCGCATCACCATTCCGGTAGGCGAATCTGGCTACAAGGGTGTTCAAGAGGATGTCCTGGGTCCCGGCCGCTACTTCATCAACCCCGTCTTCCACATCGTGGAGATCACGGATCTGGTGCGGATCAGCGCTGGGGAGCCGGAGAAATGGGACTGGACCTCAGAAGGGATCCTGAAGAATCCTGAGACCGCGCCGATGGTCGGTGTGGTGGCGTTGCTCGAAGGCAAGGATGCACCGGCGGGGCAGGTGGTCGTCGACGCCGGTTTCAAGGGTGTCCAGAAGGAAGTCCTCACGCCGGGTGTCTATAAGCTCAATCCCAAGCGGTATCAGGTCACGCAGAAGCCCGCGACTATCGTGCCGCCGGGATCCGTTGGCGTGGTAACGCTGCTCGTCGATGACGTGCCGCAGATCGTGAGCCAGTCGCTGGCGACGGCAATCGAGTCCGGGCTGGCGGGCAAAAAACTTGCGCCGGCAAAGCGCGGCATACTCGACCAGGTTCTCCAACCCGGGATTTACTACGTGAATCCGCTGATGGTGCAGATCAGCGTTGTGGCCGTTGGTTATGACGCCATTACCCTTGACAGTAGTCCTACGCGGGCACCCGCCGCCCAGATCGTCCGTCCGGCGCAGGGCGGTGCCAAGGGGCAGCGGGCTGGCCAGGCGCAGGCGGTAGCGACTCCGAGTCGCGGATCGATCACATTCTTCAGCAAGGACGGCTACCAGGTTGTGGCCGACTTCACCGTTGTCTGGGGCCGCAAACCCTCGGACACGCCCAACATCATCCGCAACATCGGCGGCATCGACCGCGTCGAGGGCAACGTCATCGAACCCGCCATGAAAGCGGCCTGCCAGAACGTGGGCGCTCAGTACACGGCCATGGAACTGATCCAGGGCAAGACCCGGCAGAAGTTCCAGACCGAACTGTCCGAGTCCCTGGAAACGCAGGTCCAGAACCGTCACCTGCACATCCTGCTGGCGCTCATCCGCAATATCAACGTCAAGGACAATGCCGGCAAGGACCAGACCGAGGGCCTGATCGCGACGATCCAGCGGGCCAACATCGAGGTCGAGCGCGAATTGACCAACGTGCAGAAGACGGAAACAGCCTCGGTCAAGGCGAAGCTGGAGACGACGAACAAGCTGGTGGATGTCGCCAAGGAAACCGTCGCTGCCGATTCGAGCCTGAAGGTTGCGGACATTATGGCCGAAGGCGCCAAGAAGGCTGCCGAAGTCGATGCCGGGCGCGACCTCAAAGTGGCCACCATTCAGCTCGAGGTGGCCCAACTCGAAGCCAAACGCACCGAGATCATGGGTAAGGCCCAGGCCGATGTCGAGCGCCTCAAGAATGACGCCGAAGCCAAGGGCGCCAAGATGCTCGTGGATGCGTTCGGCTCACCGGCCGCCTACAACAAGTACATCTTCGCCAAGAACTTCGAGCCCAAGGAACTGCGGCTGATCTTCGCCGGCCCCGGCACATTCTGGACGGATCTGAAGAGCTTCCAGGAGATTGGAGCCGCGAAAATCATGCAACCGGATGGGAAGAAGTGACGCCGCTTTCGCGGAAACCCGAAGCCCGAAATCCGAATACCGAATCAAGCTCGAATGACGAATGACCAAATGAAGAACGCCGCGGGCGATGGCCGGCGGCGTTCTTGTCTCTCGTCATTGGGAATTCGGATTTGATTCGGTATTCGGAATTCGGTTTTCGGGATTACCTCGAGACATACTGCTTCTCATAGTACGTCAAATACTCCCCTGACTTGATCGCGCGCCACCATGTCTCATTGTCCTTGTACCACTGGATCGTCTGGCGAATGGCGGTGTCGAAGCGGTACTTCGGTTCCCAGCCGAGTTCGCGGCGGATCTTCGAGGCGTCGATGGCGTAGCGGCGGTCGTGGCCGGGGCGGTCCTTGACGTACTGCACCCACTGGTCCCACGGCTTGCCCATCTCGCGAAGCACAATCTCCGTCACCTCGCGGTTGGTCATCTCGTTGTTGCCGCCGATGTTGTAGACCTCGCCGGGCTTGCCCTTGTTGAGCACGGTCCAGATGGCGTCGCAATGGTCCACGACATACAACCAGTCGCGGATGTTCATGCCGTCGCCGTAGAGTGGAACCTTCTTGCCTTCCATCAGGTTGGTCACGAACAACGGGATCATCTTCTCCGGGAAGTGATAAGGCCCGTAGTTGTTGGAACAGCGTGTGGTGAGCACGGGCAGGCCAAACGTGTGGAAGTAGGCCCGCACCATGCAGTCGGCCGCCGTCTTGGAGGCCGAGTACGGGCTGTTCGGCGCCAGCGGCGTCTCCTCGGTGAACATCGCCGACTTGTCATGCTCGGGCAGCGATCCATAGACCTCGTCGGTGGAGACCTGGAGGTAGCGGTCGCAACCGAGTTTCCTAGCCGTGTCGAGCAGCACCTGCGTGCCGACGATGTTCGTCTGCACGAACGGTCCGGAGTCGAGGATCGACCGGTCCACATGACTCTCGGCCGCGAAATGGACGACCTCGCGAATGTCGTATTGCTTCCATAACTCGGCGACGAGAGCGGCATCGCAGATGTCGCCGCGCACGAAAACCACGCGATCTTTGTCGACGATATCCGCGACGTTCGCCAGGTTTCCGCAGTATGTGAGCTTGTCCAGGCAGATCACCCGCACCGGCTCGTTGCGCCCGCGGAGCATCCGCACGAAGTTCGATCCGATGAAACCCGCCGAGCCTGTTACAAGAGTGGTTCTCATAGTAAGTAGTCGATAGTCGATAGTCGGTAGTCGATAGTTGCTGGTCGTCGGTTGCCCTGGCCAAATGCAAAGCACAACTACCGACTACCCACTATCGACTATCAACTAGCATTCCTTATTCGCCCCAAGCTGTGCCACTGTGTTGCACGCCTTGAGGTAGAAGTCGATGTTCTCGCCGCCGTCGGCCCAGAATCCGGTGACCTTGTCGGCCGTCATCTCGCCCATCTCGATGTAGGCATTGTTGACGTCCGTGATCTCCAGTTCATTGCGGGCCGAGGGCTTGAGCTTCCGGACGATGTCGAAGACCCGACCGTCATAGAAGTAGACGCCGATGACCGCCAGGTTGCTCTTGGGATCCTGCGGCTTCTCCACGATCTTCACCACGCGATCGCCGTCCATCTCGGCCACACCGTAGGCCTTGGGATTCTCGACCGGCGAGAGCAGGATCTTGGCGCCCTGTCCCTGGTGGCGGAAGCGTCGCACGGAATCCTTGATCGCGTATTCGAGGATGTTGTCGCCGAGGATCAGCAGGATCGAGTCGCCATCGACGAAATGCTCGGCCAGTCCCAGCGCCTGGGCGATGCCGCCCGCGCCGTCCTGGTACGTGTAGCTCAGGTTCTTCAGGCCGAACTCCCGGCCATTTCCCAGCAGGCGGATGAAGTCGCCCGCATTGTTGCCGCCTGTCACCAGCAGCACGTCATCGATGCCGGCCTTGACCATGCACTCGATGGGATAGTAGATCATCGGCTTGTTGTAGATCGGCAGCAGATGCTTGTTGGTCACCTTGGTGATGGGAAACAAGCGGCTGCCGGTTCCACCCGCGAGAATTACGCCTTTCATGTTCGTCCTCTCCTTCAGGCCGCGGTTGGCGGCGCGCGTTCATCCGTCTTTTCGTGCCCAGTTGTAAGGGATTTCCGAAGTGTGCGGGTCGAGCCGGTATTCGTCCGGCTCGGCATAGTTGTAGCACTCGGTCGTATAGTTGATGACCATGGCCTCGTTTTCGCTGATACACTTGAACCCGTGGTAAACAAGGTTGGGAATCTCGATCAGAAACGGCGAATGCTCGCCGATGATGAATTCGTTGACGAGCCCCTTCGTCGGCGAATCCGGCCGGGAATCGTAGAGGACGACCTTCATCATGCCCCGCACGCAGACGAAATGGTCGGTCTGCTTCTTGTGATAGTGCCACGCCTTCACGACGCCGGGGTATCCCGTGGTCATGTAGACCTGGCCGAACTTGATGTTTCCCAGTTCCTTGTCGTCGGCGCGGATCATCTCCATCAGCCGGCCGCGCTCGTCGCAGTTGACGGTCAGCCGCTTTACAACGACACCTTGAATGAGTTTTTTCGCCATCAATGCACCATCTATCTATTGCAGTAGAGACCGACACGAGTATTTTCGGCTCGAATGGTCAGGTACTGTAGTCGCATATATTGTCCCAGACAAGCGGATTATCGGCCGCCTTCATGGCCAATTAGCGCCAAGCTGCGCAGCGATCGCGGCAACTCGAACGACACGTTTTCTTCAACCAATTCCCTTTCGTAGACCTCGCCACCGAATTCGTTGCGCAGGCGCTGGATCAGGTTGTCCACCAGGTGCTCCGGCGCCGAGGCGCCGGCCGTCACCAATACTGACCCCATCCCGGCGAACCACGCGGGATCCAACTCATGCTCATCGTCGATGAGGTATGCCGGTTTGCCGGCCGAAGTCGCCGTCTCCACCAGCCTCCGCGAATTAGAACTGTTCCGGCTGCCCACGACCAGCACCAGGTCCACTTCCGCCGACCACGTCGAAACTGCGGCCTGCCGGTTTGTCGTGGCATAGCAGATATCGTCCTTGGCCGGACCCTTGATGTCCGGCCACCGGGCCTTGAGCGCCGCCACGGTTTTCGCGCAATCGGACACGCTCAGCGTCGTCTGGGTCACATACGCGATCTTAACCTCATTGCCCACCTTAAGCCCTGGCACCTCGTCCGGGCTTTCCACGACGATGATCGAACCGGGCGCTTCGCCGACCGTGCCGACGGCCTCGTCATGATTGCGGTGGCCGACGAAGATGATGGTGTATCCCTCTTTGCCGAAGCGGATGACCTCGGCATGCACCTTGGTCACCAGTGGGCAGGTGGCGTCGATCTCAACCAGCCGCCTGGCTTTGGCCTGGCGCCGTATTTCCGGTGCAATACCGTGGGCGCTGTAGACGACGACCCCGCCCTCGGGGACATCGGCAAGGTCATTCACGAACACCACGCCCCTGCCCTGGAAGTCCTGGACGACATGCCGGTTGTGGACGATCTCGTGAAACACGTAAACCGGCGGACCCTTGAGTTCGAGAACCCGGTCCACGCAGTCAATGGCCATGTTCACGCCGGCACAGAAGCCACGGGGATTGGCAAGCAGAATCTTCAGCATCGGGCGTAATGATAGCCACCGCGCGGCAGGGGGGCCACCCTGAAGTCATGCCGCGTGTAACTCAACACACCGCGCATCGCAGCGGCATGGTCAGTGCGAAGTAACGTACATCAGCACGTTTACGCCAAGTTTCACCGCATCATCATCCGCATAGCCGACGTTGTAAGCCCGCGGGAGCTGCTCCCAACCAGCGCTCATGCTCAGGCGCGAGTAGATGACCGGCAGCATGCCGTCGACCTCGATTACCTCGAGTCGCGGCTGGGCAATGTTACCGAACAGCGTCCTGGCCAGTGGGGCAAGCTGAACGTTGCGCGTGTCGTTGATGAAGTTGAACAGCGGGTGATTGGCCGCCAGCGGCTTGAGTTGCCGGTCCTTGTAAATCTCCTTCATTTCGGCGCGGAAGGCGGTGTCGAACTCGCTCGAGCCCACCGCGCAATCGACGACCATCACGCCGCCGTTGTCCAGATATTCACGCAGGCGCTTGCGGGTGATGTCGTTGAACTGGAACTTGCGCTGGCCGACCATGTACAGCACCGGGAAGCTGAAGATATCCCCTTTTTCCGGATCGACCGCGATGCGCTTGAACTGCACATGCAGGGTCGTGCTCTGGTCGATGTTCTTCAGCAGGTTTGGCAGGCCGTGGGGCGTTGGATCCCAGTCGCCATTGTGCATGATCTGCCCGAGAACGAGCTGGTCGCGCGTCGCATCCGATGCCTGGTGATACACCTTCGCGTTGGCGAAGAACCGGCCGTACTGATATTCGGCCAGGCAATAGGTCATGATGTTCGAGCCGAGCTTCAACGCATCGTCCTGGCCGTAAAGAATGCCGCCTTCGATCGGATTGGCGTTGGCGTCCCAGCCGCAGGAAAGGTCTATGGGTGAAAAAATCACGGCCGCTCGCGTGCCGATATTGATGACTTCGAGGTAGGGGGGCACTTTCTGCCACGGCTCCTTGCCCTTGCGCACGCTCATCTCGTGGATCTTGTAGAAGGCCGAGTAGATGGGGTGATCGGTGGGGATGGCCGCCATTTCGCGCTCGGGGAACATACGGGCGATCTCGCGGCGGAAGGAGTTGTTGAATTCAGGCCGACCGCAACTGCTGTGGACGACCCAGGTGCCGCCTTCCGTCAGGTATTTGCGCATGCGCCCGATAGTGCCTTCGTCGAACTGCGGCAGCGGCTTCCAGCCCGTGAAATAGACGATCGGCAGTTCTGTGGGGTCGTAAGTGAACTTGCCGAAGTCCGTATTGACGAAGCGGTATCGCTGCGAGAGCTGGTCGTTGGTGAAATGGACCCATTTCTCCAGGTCGATGATCGTTGTTTCCCAGTTGAGTCCGGCCTTCTTGGCCGAGATATCGGAGAAGGTCATGTTGCCGACCAAGGCCGGCGGCGACGGCTCACGCTTTTTCTCGGAACGGCGCAGCGGCGTCGCCGGCAACGGCAATGGTGGAACACCTTCGCCGGCATTGTGTCGCTGGGGCGCGCCCTTGGGCGGAATCGCCGCTTTGGGATTCTGGAATTCCTCGGCGGATGCAAAAACACCAGAGAACCCGACGCACATGGCCAACACCGTGCCCCAGAGCTGCTTTCTCATGATGAATTCTCCTGAATAACGAACTCTACCACTATATAACGTCAGAAACCAATTTGCGTTATAGAAAATCCGGCCGGACCAGGGGTTGAGGGTTCGGCTTTATCGTCATATTTTGTTTGTATTGACAGCGATATTCTGTAACATTAGCCTTGCGGATCTGGCAAGTGAGTGTGAATCCGAAGTGGCGGCCAGTCTGCCGCAAGAGTGTCGTGGGTCGGTGCGAGTGAGAGGAGAAACCAGCATGCGCACGAAGATGATTCTTGCTGCGCTGAGCGCGGTAGCGGTGATGGGTTGGCTGCTCGTCGGTGCCGCATCAGCGGCGATCAACATCGAGACGATGCCCGTGGGCAATGCAGGCAACACTGCGGATACGACAGGCTATGGCTCGGTGGCGTATGCGTACAATGTCGGCAAGTGCGAGGTAACCAACGCGCAATATGTTGAGTTCCTCAATGCCGTGGCGGGAACAACCGACGCCTACGGGCTGTACAACCCGAATGGCGGGATCACGAAAGCAGGCAGCACGTATTCCGTTGCCGGTTCCGGAGCCGGTGCGGCAAATCGTCCCGTAACTTATGTGAGTTGGTATGACGCGATCCGCTTTGCCAACTGGCTCACGAGTGGCAACACGGAATCGGGCAGCTATACCATCGAGGGCGGCGGCATCAATTCCGGGATCATCGCCACGATGCCTGACCATGCTGCCGGATCGGCAGCGAAATGGTATCTCACGAGCGAGGATGAGTGGTACAAGGCCGCGTACTATAAGGCTGGTGCCTATTCCTCCTATGCCAACGGCACGGGCATTGTTCCGGTCGCGGGAGCAGATTCCAACTATGGCAGCGTCAATAGTTCGCCGTGGGATGTCGGCACGGGTGTCGTGGAGCAGAACGGCACGGCGGATATGATGGGCAACGTCTGGGAGTGGAACGAGACGATTGTTGGCGGTTCGTCTCGCGGTGTGCGGGGCGGATCGTTCAACGACAGTTTTTCCAGATTGCGGGCCACCTACCGCACCGACAGTTCGCCGGCATCCGAGAGTTCCAGTATCGGGTTTCGTGTTTCTCTGGTCCCCGAGCCAACGTCGATAGCGACTCTCTGTCTCGCGGGCGTGTGGATGTTGACGAGGCGGCCGGGCGGTGGCAGGCAACAAGTTGTCTTGGGAACGGCACGCAACGCACGGGACTCCTGACGGCTGATAAGCTCGCTTTTCCCGGGAACTTGGGTCAGCGCAGCGTCGATTCTGAAGCACCGTACAAGACCGGTTGTCGATGGCATCCAGATTGGTGCGTTGCCAGGCGTCCTCGGCGCGCGAAACGTCTTCGGTGTTACGCGAAGTTGGATATGCCTGAACTTGCCCCGAATATGCCTGAATGCAAGAGGCTTGTGGCATAAGGGGTTACAGCGGATTTGTCGGA
Source organism: Phycisphaerales bacterium (assembly GCA_025361735.1). Taxonomy (GTDB): domain Bacteria; phylum Planctomycetota; class Phycisphaerae; order Tepidisphaerales; family Tepidisphaeraceae; genus JANYKD01. Next base: position 5,924 of record JANYKD010000445.1, on the reverse strand, counting down.
AACTTGCGACTTGAGAATTTTCGCTGAAAAGGGCGGTTTTCGGGGGTGACTTGAGAAACTTCGGTTTTGGTTGTTTTAGCGTTAACTCTATATTTTTCAAGCCATTAAGTGCAAATCGCACCCTGTAAGGAATCCTCAAAACAATCGCGCATCGTTGGGGAATCGCTTGCGAACATCATACGAACACGCGGCAGGCCGGGAGCTTGAGGGTGATTTCGGATAGGTCGTATTCGGTTTTATTCCCCTTGCCGCCTCCACTTGCCTTGAGGGGCCGTATACCGGCGCTTTTGAGAATTTTGCGGGCCGACACTGCGGTTTCCACGCCAAGGTATTCGGCGGCCTGCATCGTGGTGCAATACGGATGGGCAATGCGACTTTCGATGGACAAGCCGAGTTGGTTGATGGCGCAGCGAAGGTCATGGGCCGCCTTAATTGCTTGCTCTAAGCTGTTGTCATGCTGCAAACCACAGTTGTTCCGCAGGAAAAGGAGGATGCGTTCAACCTCTCGGCTGTAGTCGTCAATCACCATGCTCGCATTATAACCGATCAATCTGTATCCGGTAAAGGCACTTTTTTCCGCTCCGCGCTTGCAGGGATACCGGCCCACTTGGCATACTCGGACCCCAACTTAACGAAAGGTTCCATGAATCAGAACGCACAGTCGGTTGGATTGCTCGCCCTGCACTACTGTACCTCGCGGATGATGGATGTGCCCGTGGTCTACTGGCCGATGATGCCAGATGCCGTGGACCTGTCCGCTATGTATAGTGCGGAGAAGCGCGTCCGCTCCCTCTACGCCACCGACCAGCAGCGCGCGGCCAACGATCCGTGGCGGCACATCCGGGAGCTTCCCTCCATCTTCGACGCGAGCGCGATGCCGCTGGAAACACAGTATGAGTTCATGCGCAATGCCGAGGTGGACGATCAGCTTCCCGATCGGCCACGCCTGGGATTCGAGAACGCCTGGGCGGTTGCTGAAGGCCGGGCGCTTCCGCCGCACAATATCGAGGCTCAACAGAGCCGCGAAGTAGTGGCTGACTACGGAAAAGAGCAAGACCTGAAGAATGCCCTGGCGGCGGCAAAAGACTCTGGAACTCCCGAGGATGTGGCCGCTGCGGAGACGGCGCTGCGGAGACACCAAGCCAGGATGATGCGCCGGCAGATCATTCATTCAATCCAGGATCATCGGGAAGCACTGCGGTTCGCCCAGTGGTCCGAAGATTCCGACAAGGCCAAGCGACTGACCGAAACCGTCGAATCTCTTGAACGCCTCGCCAACGCGCAGCGTTTGTGTGCTGAGGCGGAGGAGAAGGGCGACAAGGAACTGCAGTCGGTCTACTCCGAACAGATCCAGGAGGCCCGCCGAAGCATCCACATCATGACCGTTCGCCGGAAACTCGATGAGGCAACGGCGGCGACGAACCGTGCGAAAAACTCCGGAAACGAACAACAGATCGCGGCGTGTGTGGCGGCGGAAGCCCCGATCCGCGAGGAGTTTGGCAAGCTTCTGCAGGCGGATGAGACGGAAGTCCCGGCCGACGAAACCCCGGCCGACGAAAACCCGGCCACGTAGACGCGGCCAATAGACCGACCGGCAAGGACGCCATGAAACAACGAACGCCAAACGCCAACGAGGGAGAGGCTTGCCACGAGGCTGAGCTTGAGGCCTTGTTGCTGGCTTCTCCCGCCATGGATCCCGGGCGCACGGAGTTCTTTGTCCAGCGGCTGCTGATGTGTCAGACGCCCGAGGAAATCAAGCTGGTGGTTGGCGTGGAACGCCTGGGATGGGACTGGAAGCAAGCGGCCAGCCTCATGAACATGACCCCGCTGCGGGTGCAAGAGGTTCACGCGGGAATCGGTTGCCGTGTGTCCAGGGCGTGGGAACGAATTTCAAAGGGACGTTTAATGCGGGTCAAAAAGAACCCGACTGGAGTTTGAACATGAGCACGGAAGCGAAAACAGACAGCCAGGACGGCGGAGAAGGGGATCCGGCGGCCGTGGCGTCAATCACCCAAGGCCTCGCACAACGGGCGGCCAAGCAGGCGGGCACATCGCCCACGGCCAAGCCTCCGGAGAGCGAGAAGCAACCCGAAGGGGCACCGCCGGCCGAGAAGAAACCGGAAGAGGCCGACACAACTGCAGCGCCGGCAACTCCGAACACACTTGAAGCGCGGCTGGATGCCCTGCTCAAGGACAACCAGGACATGCGGAAGCGCCTGGAAGCGGTAGTCAAAGGCGACGCCTCGCGTGAGCGGCAACGTGAGGGGGAAGACGCGAGAGAGGAGTACATCCGGGATTATCTACCCGACATTGACCGGAAGCTGTGCCGGCGGCTCTTGCCGGCAACAACCGACAAGCGCGAGTTGTACAAGGCTGCCGAGGAAATCGATAAAGCGTTAGACGCCTTTATGCGCAATCGCGCAGCGAAGGGGATCATTACATTCGTTAATATCGGGGGAAATCAAGGGGGAAAATCAATCTCTGAGTTCATGGCGTCACAACCAAAAACGCCGCAATCTCCGCAGGAAGCGATCGTGTCGGGACTGGCGATGCGGAGACACTGAGCGAGAGAAATTGACGGGTACGGGACAGGAGCACGGACGACATCTTTTTTCAGGTACGGAGACCTATGAGCCTTACATCCATTCAATTTGCGGCGAATTACGCCCCGGAGATCCAGGGCATCGCGAAGACGATCGACACGGTAAGCATCCTCTGGGGGCGATTGCCGATCCATCCGAGTGGTGGATTGGTCCACAAATTTGGATCCCTGGACAGCGCCGGGACTGTGGCCACTCGCAAGATTGGCGGACCCATGCCCAAGACCGAAGCGAGCACCACCAGCCCGCGCGAAGAACGGCTGATGATCTGCGGCAAGCGGTGCGAGGCGGACGTCAAGCTTGTGGCCATCAACCCGGCCGCGCGGGCGGTCGAAATCACCCGGGGAACGGCGCAGGTGGCCAAGTACCTGGACCACGAAATCCTCCAGGGCGACGGCACCAAGGATGCGGAGCAACTGATTGGCTTCCGCGATCGGGCCACGGGCACGCGGTTAATCAAGGCGGCGACGGACGGGGCGGTCCTTACCCTGGACATGTTCCACCAGATGATTGACCAGGTGGAGGACGTCGGCGGCGGCCGGATCGCGATCATGAACCGCACGCTTTGCCGAAAGTTCAAGGCGCTTGTCCTGGCATCGGCCGGCGGGGCCACCGTCCAGGACGTCACATCCGACATATTCCGGTACGAAGGCGTCGACGTCATCCCCGCCAAGCGCAATCACCTCAACGCGGAGCTGTTGCCGTTCACCGAAAAATGCGGCAATAGCACGGCCACAAGTAGCGCCTACTGCATCGCTCCGGGCGCGCCGGGAAGCGACTTCTCGGGCGTGGGTCTGGTCGCTGTGTCGAACACAATCGAGCTGCTCACGGAGGGCACGCGCGACAGCCAGTTTATCGACATCGTCGAAATCGCCGTCGGCCTCGCCGTCTACGAGCCCACATCCCTTTCCCGTCTCTACGGCCTGAAGGCGGCCTGAACGCCGACAGCGGGCACGCCGGGCGCTGCTGAGAAGGTGGCCGGCAAACCTTCACTCTCAAGAAAGGACGTACCATCATGTTGTTTATCCCCGGTCCGATGGATGCGAATCAGGAACTTCAGGAATCAACCACCAAAGCCGCGGACTTCAGTGGCACCTGGCTGGATCTGGGCGAGGGCTACGCGCCCGGAGGCCTGGGCTTGCCGGCGGCGGCCGTCATCGACGTGACGGCGCGCGACTTCACCACAACCGACGAAACCTACTCGTTCACGCTGGAAGAGACGGATCCCGACGCCAACGGAGATCCCGACGCCACCAAGATCCGGGCCATCGGCGTGGCGGCCGCCGTCACGGATACGGGCCTGGCACTGGCCAAGGGGCTGATTACCGGGCGGTTTGTGCGGCTGTCCCTGGATGTGGGCGGTACGTCGCCTTCGATCACGTATTCCAGCTACCTTGGCGTGTAGTAGGCGGTTTCGCCTGGAATCACCATGGTTGGTGCCGCAACAACTTCGCCTCAACCCTTTTGCGTTGCCTGTGGCTGGAATTGCTTTACTCCGCTGGGGCGGGTGGAGCGCCCTGGCAAGAAGATCGGGTTGATGTGCTGGCGTTGCTGGCGGCGGGAAGGCCGAAGTTTGGCCGTCACGCATCGGTATACGTGGACCGGGCAAGATGCCGCGGGCAACCCGGTGGTGAGCGATTCACGCGATTTCCGCGTGGGCCGGGGTGGGGCTGGTTTCGGGACGCATGCGGGGCCAGCCCTGCCCTTTTGAATGAGGGTGTGCGGGAAACGCAATAGGACGCGATTTGAGGCTCTTGATGATCGCAACGGCCGGACAGTCAACGCGGGTGCGGAAGTCACGGCTGGCAGCGGCTGGCGGGGCGTGGCGGGCCGGCGGGTCAGTTGGGCTTGCGGGACTTCGGTCGTTTCGCGGCAGGAGTTGCGATTGGGGCCATGTCGATCGAGTGCTTGGCGAGGTGCTCCACACAGGCTTGGTCGATTACCTCGCTTCGATACCGCCCGGTTTGTTGAGCGAAGGCATCAATACGATCCAGAAGGACCGAGTTGATGCGAAGTGCGATCTGTGTCTTTGTTCCAACACGCGCCATGAGGGCATTATAGACGAGGCGAGAGGATATTTGCAATACCCACTTGCATTGCGACCCAAATGTATATACGATTGGGTATCGATTGGCCGTGTGGCCGGCGATCATTCAAACGGAAGGAGTCGCATGAAGACGCGTCTGAAACAGAAGAGGGACGAAACACCGAATGTGGGCAAGCCGATGAGGCTGGACTATGCCTCGCGTGGCTGGAAGGTCGCCAGGGACATCGCGGGGAGGATTCCAGTGCATGGGTTCTTTCGAGCTCCAATTAAGGGGATTTCCATGGAGCCTGTTTGGAAGGATGGCACGATCGTTGAGTTCATGGCCGTCCGTGAAGGCGTAGACCTACTTTGCATCGAACGGGATTACTTCGTGATCCGCGCCGATGGCAAAGGAACTTTCAAGCGGCTGCATTGCATCACGGATGACGCCTTTGTCTTTCGCGCGTTGAATCGCAACGCTTACCCCGAGTTGGTCAAGGTTCCGAAGCGTGAGTTGGCGTTTCTGGCAGTAGCAGTTGCACATGTGGAGTTGGTCGATGTTCCGAACGGCGTGATTGTAAGAACGAAGTAACTATGTCCGCCCTGCCGATCTATATCGCCACGCCCTCAACGCCGGAGTCCGGCGGGACAAATGTCCCGCCGGCTCCGCGCGGGGCCGGATTCATCCCGCTGGTGGAGGCGGTACGGCGGAGCGGCATGGCCATGCAGACCCTGGCAAACCTCTGCCGTGACAAGTGGGCGGCGCTGGGGCTGGCCAGGAAGGAAGTCTCCGCCGACGGCGGCAAGCCATGCTGGCATGTGCGGGAGGATGCGGATGGGCAGTTTGCACGGGGCAAGAGTCCGGAGGCCATGCCGTTTGAGTGGAGCAAGCACACGGAGAAACAGCGGGAGCAAGTGCGGCGGCGGAAGCGCCTGCTGGATGCCTGGATGGAGACGCGGGCGGAGTTGTTCACGCACGGACTGAACACGGTGGAGGCGACGGGATCATTCCTCAAGAGTCTGCCGGGCGAGCTGGCGGAGCCGGTGTCGGAAAAGACGCTGTACCGCTGGCACAAGGCGTATCGCGAGTCCGGGCTGGTGGGGCTGCTGGATGGCCGGCTGGAGTCCGATGGTGAGCAGGACGGCGAGGGCGGGTTGTTCATTGTTCCATCTTAACGGTTAGAAACCTTCGCCTTCAGGCGGAACCGCTTCAGCGGGTATTCTGCATTGTCGAGGACTGGACGGTCGCTGTGGGCGCTGGTAGGAAACGAGTTTCCTACGCAGCCGCCCGACGCGAC
>JANYKD010000021.1 GCA_025361735.1 Phycisphaerales bacterium | reverse complement strand
GCTGTGGGCGCTGGTAGGAAACGAGTTTCCTACGCAGCCGCCCGACGCGACCGGCCAGATTGTGCTTCAGGCGGCTTCAGCCGCGTGGCAACTTTCAGTTGCTCCTCAAACCCACCGGCTTTAGCCGGTGGTCGTTTAGTGATAAGACGTTGTGACTAATCGGGTCGCCGCTGACCCCAAACACACGCAATTTATTAATCAGCCCGCGAACAACGCGCTTTCCTATCTTACCCCATCTTCCCATCCTGCCCATGTTCTTTCGCAAGCGTAAACCCTCCGCCGCCCCCGCCGGTCCAGCCCTGCAGGCCGAGGATCACGAGGAATCGTATCGCCCCATCGAGTGGCCGCTGGTTCGTCGGCTTCTCTCGACGCTGGCACCGTACAAGTGGATCTACGCCTTGGGTGTCTCGCTCTGCGCGGTCCATGTCCTGCTCGAAATGCTCTCGCCGCTGTTCGCACGCTGGCTCATCAACTACACCGGCGATTTCGTTGCCGCCCGCCTGCTGCCTATGCCCACGCGCGCCGGGGCGATCCGCTTTGTCTTTGTCATCGTCGGCGTCTGGGCGGCCGTCTACGCCGTCTCCCTCATCATCCAGCGCTGGGTCATCCTCATCATGACCAACGCCGGCGAACGCGTGCAGTTCGAACTCCGTCGCAAGCTCTTCGCCCACCTGCAATGGCTGTCGATGAGCTACTTCGACAAGACCAAACTTGGCCGGATCATCTCCAGCTGCACTTCGGATATCGCCTCGCTCCGCGAAGTAAACGTCTGGGGCATCAACACGCTCCTCATGAACACGCTCATGATGGTCACGGCCGGCACCATGCTCCTCTACACCGACTGGCGCCTGTTCGCCGTGGTCGCCTGGCTCGGGCCCGTGCTCTTTGTCGCCAACCGCATCTACCGCCGCTACGCCGGCGTGCAGGCCCAGATTGCACGCGAAGGCTACACGCGCGTCGCCACCAATCTCGCCGAGAGCATCACCGGCATGCGCGTCGTCACCGCGTTCAACCGCCAGCTCAGCAACCTCGAATTCTTCAACACCCTGCAAACCGCCAATACCGACAACAACGTCACCTTTGCCCGCATCAACGGCCTGTATCAGCCCGTCCTCCAGGCCGTCGGCTACGCCGGAAAGGTGCTCATCCTCGCCTACGGCGGCTACCTCGTCGCGGTCGGGCGATTGCAGCGCGTGGGCGACGTCGTCGCCGCCTATCTGTACTGGGACTGGTTCATGAACCCCATCACCAACCTGGGGAACTTCCTGGTGCAGCTCATGCAGGCCATGGCCGGCGCCGAGCGTGTCTTTTCGCTGCTGGACATGAAGCCCGAGGTGACGGACGAACCCGCCGCCATGCCGCTGCCGCGGATCGTTGGCCAGGTCGTCTTCGAGCACGTCACCTTCGGCTACAAGCCCGAGCGGCCGGTGCTGCACGACATCTGCTTCGAGGCCAATCAGGGCCAGATGGTGGCCCTGGTCGGCCACACGGGCTCGGGCAAGTCCTCGATCATTTCCCTGATCGCCCGCTTCTACCAGCCGCAGCAGGGCCGCATCCTCGTCGACGGCCACGATATCCGCCACGTCACCGGCGACTCGCTGCACCGCCAGACCGGGCTCGTGCTCCAGAACAACTACCTCTTCAGCGGCACGGTCATGGAGAACATCCGCTATGCCCGTCCCGGTGCCAGCGATGATGACGTGCGCGCCGCCGCCCACGCCATCGGCTCGCACGATGCGATCATGAAACTCAAGGATGGCTACGCCAGCGAGGTCGGCGAGCGCGGCGCCAGCATGTCGATGGGCCAGCGACAGCTCATCTGTTTCACGCGCGCGTTCCTCGCCGACCCGCGCATCTTCATGCTCGACGAGGCCACCAGTGCCGTGGATACCGCCACCGAACTGCTTGTGCAGCGCTCGCTGGAGAAACTGCTCGAGGGGCGCACCACGTTCATCGTGGCCCATCGCCTGAGCACGATCATGCGCGCCGACGTGATCCTGGTGATTGACCAGGGCCGCATCATCGAACGCGGCACGCACCGCCAGCTTCTCGCGGTAGCCGGCCGCTACGCCGAGCTGTACCGCCAGTTCGCCACCGCCGGCGAATGAGGCGGCGGTGGGGCGGCTTGGCTCGAGCCCAGGCAACGCAACCGCGTCATGCAGAGCGCAGCGAAGCATTTCCGTGCGACGCGAAAAGGGTCGGCCCTGAACCGGGCCCAGAACTCCGTACTCGACTTCTGCATTGCGATACTCAGGACCAATAAGCCAACGGACAAACATCTGAAATCCGAGATTTCAAATTCGATTTCCGAATTTCACCCCCGTCCTCTTCACCTCCTTGCCCGCATGGGCGATGAATTGGATATAGGAGAGGACCGCTCAACGACGAGCGTCCGATATGTCAGGCACATCGCGCACACAACTTCTGTTTCGCCGTCGCGGCGGGGCCTCTGCGCTCATGGCCGCGATCATGATCACCGTGCTCTGCGGGTTCGTCTCGCTCGGGGTTGATCTCGGCCGCGTGCAAGTCGCCAAGGCCGAGCTTCAGACCGCCGCCGACGCCGCCGCGCGGGCGGCCGCCAACGCTCTTGCCAGCGGTGTATCGACCGCCCAGCAAGCCGCCCAGGGCGCCGCCGGCGAGAATACGTGTGACGGCGTCGCCGTTGTGCTGACCCCCGCCACCGACCTGAGCTTCGGCTCCTGGAACGCTTCGACCAAGACGTTCACCGCAGCCGCCTCCGGCCAGGAAGCTACGGCCACGGCGCTGAAGGTGTCCCTGCGCCGTACTTCGACCAACGGTATCCCCTTAAAGTTCGGCGCTGTCCTGGGGAAATCGACGTGCGATATCTCCGCCACCTCGATCGTGACGGTGACCGCCACCGGAGGTGGGGCGGTGGGCTTCATCGGGCTTAATGGGTTGGATTTCTGGACCAACACGGATTTCGCATCCTACAAATCGTCGGTGACGACGTATCCCACGACCTGCTCCGGCAGCAAATGCATTGTGAAGACGAACGGGACACTCTCGGCGTGGTGGAACGCCGCACTCCGGGGAGACCTGACCCTGGGTCCAAACGGATCGACTTGGGGCACCGTCTACGTCACGGGCTCTCGCATCAGACTCGCGTCTCCCGTCGTCGCGCCGGCGCTGCCCGCCTGGGCGCCCGGCAGCAACCCGAACGGAATCTCCCAGAACTACTGGGTCTCCCACATCACCACGCTCCCCGGCGGCACGTACTGGTTCACATCCCTCAATATCGACAACAATCTCTCGTTCTCCGGCCCGGCGACGATCTATGTCAACGGCAGCGTGCGCATCGACTCCGATCTGACCGCGTACAACCGCATTCCCGCCAATCTGCGCATCTATGTCCTGGGGAGTAACCGTACCTTCGGCGACAGTTGGGCCAGCGGCGTTGACATCGTTGCCGTGATCCTGGCACCGGGAGCCAACGCCGATTTCTCCTTCTACCCGCGTTTCTACGGATCGGCCGTATTCAATTCGATCTCCGCAAGAAGCTATGCGGATTTCTACTATGACGAAACCCTTGGCTCCACCACCTCGACCACGACCACCATTTCGGTCGTCAAATGACGCTATCGTTCGCGCGGGATCATCGCCGCGACCGCCTCGACCAGTTCTTGCTCGCCGATGCTTGCGGTGTTAAACGTCGCCGTAAATGACTCGGGCGTCAGCGGCCGCTTTGGCCAGTGCCGGCGGTAAAATGCCGCGCGGTTCTGATCGAGATCCTTGACGCGTGCGTCGGCGTCCGCGAGCGACATGTTGAAGATGGCCGCGTAATTGCGGATGCGGAAGTCCAGCGGCGCCACCAGGCGGATGTGGATCCCGCGGGGCATGTTCGCCGTGACGAACACGCCGCCCCGGCCGACGATGACGCACCGCCCGACCTGGGCGATGGCGCGGATCGTGGTCGCGGTCCGGCAGTAGACGCGGAATTCGCTGGCGGTTTCAGGGGTCTCGGAAACGCGCATTCCGCCCAGGAGTTCTTCGATCCATGTCGGGCCCCGGTCTTCAAGGGCATCAACGAGGGTCTGGTCAATGTGATGGTCCCGGGCCACCTTCTGGACGAGTTCGCGGTCCCAGGCGCTCCAGGGGTGTTCGCCGAGGTCGTGCCGGTTGAGATGCTCGACCAGCCTCTGCGCCAGCGTCACGCCGCCGGCGCCCGCCTCGCGGGAAATGGTCACAAATGGCATGACAGCGGTGGCCGGGCCGCGATCGATCAGCGGCGCTCCCGCGACGCCAATCGAGCGGATGGCCGCAAGAATTGGTTTGGAATGGGAACTGAAGACTCCTTCAAGAGAGATCGGCATAAGATCACCTCCCAGCAGCAGCGAGTGGGTTGTCTAAAGAGCTATAAGACTCGGACATCATCTATAGATTATTCTATCTCACGAAAACCCAGCCGCCATGAAAATCCGGCGGAGATGAGCGATTAGTCTGGCAATACGGGAGCAACACGTCGGTATTTACTGGCATGAAAACGGTGAGATCATTCCTGCGTGTCGGGCTTTTGGCTGTTTCGGTGCTTCTGGCGGCGGCCTTGCGGCCCGCCAGTGCGGCCGAGCCGGCGGACAAACCCAATATCATCTTGATCCTGACCGACGACCTCGGCTATGGCGACGTCTCCTGCCTCAACCCCGAATCGAAAATCCAGACGCCCGCCATCGATCGCCTGGCGACGCAGGGGATGACCTTCACCGACGCCCACTCGCCGTCGACCGTCTGCACGCCGACGCGCTATTCCGTGCTGACCGGCCGCTATGCCTTCCGCGGCCGGGCCAAGACGGGCGTGCTGGGCGGATACTCGCCGCGCCTGATTGAGCCCGGCCGGCTGACGGTGGGGGAGGTCCTCCGCAAGAGCGGCTATTACACCGGGGCCATCGGCAAGTGGCACCTGGGCATGGACTGGCCGACGAAGGAGAAGGCTGAATTCGGGGACACGATCGCCCCCAAGGCGAAGGTCGAGACGATCGACTTCAGCAAACCCATCGGCGGCGGCCCGATTTCCGTGGGCTTTGATTACTTCTACGGAATCCCTGCCTCGCTCGATATGGACCCGTATGTCTACATGGAGAACGACCGGGTGGTCGAAGCCCCGGCCGGCAAGGTCGAGGCCGGAAAGGACATGGGCTTCTTCCGCGCCGGGTTGGCCGCGCCGGGGTTCAAGCATGTCGAGGTGCTGCCGACCATGGTTAAGAAGGCCGAGGAGTACATCGGGAAACACGCGGGCAAACCGTTCTTCCTGTACCTGGCCCTGCCTTCGCCGCATTCTCCCATCCTGCCTTCGCCGGAGTTTGCGGGCAAGAGTGCGGCCGGTCCGTACGGCGATTATGTCATGGAGACGGATAACGCGGTGGCCCGCGTGCTGGCGGCACTGGAGAAGGCCGGCATCGACAAGGACACGATGGTGATCGTCACCAGCGACAATGGCCCTGAGCACTACACCAACCGGCTTCAGGAGCAGTTCGGTCACTATTCGTCGGGCAAACTCCGTGGGATCAAGCGCGATCTCTGGGACGGCGGCCACCGCGTGCCGTTCTTCGTCCGCTGGCCGGCCAGGGTCAAGGCCGGAGCGACCTGCGGGCAGATGATCTGCCTCAGCGACTTCATGGCCACCGCCGCCGCCCTCGTCGGATACAAGCTCCCCAACGACGCGGCCGAGGATTCGTTCAACGTGCTGCCGTTGATCCTGTCCGAGACGATCGACAAGCCCATTCGCGAGTCCGTGATTCACCACTCCATCACCGGCCAGTTGTCAATCCGCAAGGGCGACATGAAACTGATCCCGCTCAAGGGTTCCGGCGGCAACGGCTACAAGACCGGCCCCAACGCCATCAAGCCCGATGACCCGGCCGGCCAGATCTACGACATGTCCAAGGACATTTCCGAGCGCGAGAACCTGTACGCGCGTTACCCGGAACTGGTGAAGGAACTGACCGACCTGCTCGAGCAGCAGAAGACGTCCGGCCGCTCGGCGCCGGTGCGGTGACGTGCATTGTTGATGGAGTGTCCCGGACTTCGGACAGCCCGCGATTTGGATTGCTTTGGAGGTGGGCTGGCGTACACTATAGGTGACCATGGCACACGACACGATCACATTGACGTTACCTGCGGCGATAGCCCAGGACGTGCCGGCAATGGCCCAGGGGCTGCTGGAACGAATGCACCAATTGCTGGAGCGCAACACCGACGGAACGCTGACGGATCAGGAGCGAGGCCAACTTGAGGGCTTGGTGGAAATGGCTCAGTTTGCCCAGATATTGGCCACGGCGGTCCAGGGGACCGCTCGGTGAGCCTGTCGTCGATCAACAAGCCGCTGCGCGATGCCGTCTGGAAGCGGGACGACGGTCGATGCCGGTATTGCGGCCTGCTGCAGGTTGGGCAAGCGGCCGTGTTTCACATCGATCACATCCATCCGCGCAGCCTCGATGGACCAACCTCGCTTGAGAATCTGGCGTTGCAGTGTCCGCATTGCAGCCTTCGTAAATCCAACACGGTGGAAGCACCAGATCCGGTCAACGGCATCGCTGTCCGCATGTTCCACCCACTTCGGGACCGCTGGGAGGATCATTTCGTTTTGCGGCGGAACGGCATCATCGAGGGTCGGACGCCAATCGGCCGAAGCACCGCGGCCGCACTGCAGTTTAATGAGCGTTGGGCGGTATCGGCCCGGTCACTGCAGATTGCTTTGGGATGGATCGATATCGGAGACGATGAAGGAGAGACGGTATGACGCGATGGAGTGATGCTCGGCGTTTCTGCTGCGTCGCAATGATCTTGCTGGTCGGGGCAGTTCACGCCGCACAGACCGATCTTGTCGATGTCTTCGCCTCCGGCAAGGATTTCCCCTCGGTGCGAATCCCTTCCCTGATCGTGACCAAAGGTGGGGCACTTCTCGCGTTTGCCGAGGGCCGCGCCAAAGGGGCCGACCAGGCGCAAAACAAGCTGATCCTGCGGCGAAGTGACGATTCAGGCCGGACGTGGTCGGCGCTGCAGGTTCTCTTCGACGAGGGCAAACGCTCGATCAACAATCCGTGCGCCGTGGTCGACCAGAAGACCGGCCGGGTGATGGTCATGGTTCAGTCGTATCCGGAGACCGCCTCGGAATTCTCGGGCAAGTTGCAGGCCGGAATCGACGGCGACACGATCGTCCGCTCGTATCTGTTGAGCAGCGATGACGATGGGAAAACCTGGTCGAAGCCGCGAGACGTGACAGCGCAAGTGAAGCGGCCGGAAAAGGTGACGACGCTGTCGTCCGGGCCGGGCGTGGGGATCCAGTTGAAACAGGGCTCGCACGCCGGGCGGATCCTCATTCCGTTCAATGAAGGCCCGCCGAGTCTCTGGCGCATCTACACGGCGTACAGCGACGATGGCGGCGGGACGTGGAAGATCGGCGAAACGGCGCCGGATGCGGGATTCAAGGGAAAGAAGGACGAGTGGCAGTCGACGGTCAATGAGACACAGGTTGTCGAACTGGCCGACGGCTCGGTGCGGCTGAACACGCGGCAGTGGGGCCCGGGTGGCGTGCGGAAGACCGCGATTTCCCGCGATGGCGGCCAGACCTGGTCGTCCGTCGAACCCGTGCCGGAACTCAAGGTCCCCTCGTGTATGGCGTCGATCGTCCGCTATCCCGACGCCAAGCGGAACCTGCTCATCTACAGCGGCCCGCTCGGCACCAAACGAGAGAACGGCACGATCTTTTTCAGCGAGGACGACGGCGCGACTTGGAAGCAGGGGGCGACGATCTACACTAAGAGTTTTGCATACAGTTGTCTGGCGGTGCTGCCGGATGGGTCGGTGGGCGTGCTCTTCGAGCGAGATGGATACGGGAAGATGACATTTGAGAGGATGACCTTGGAGCAGGTGTTGGCCCGGTAGTCATCATACATCAAAATACTTCGCCTGCGGATGGTGGGCGATGATGGCATCCGTACTTTGCTCGGGGACCAGCATGTAGTTCTCGTTCAGTTGCACGCCGAGCTCCTGCGGTTGGAGGAGTTCCGTGATCAGGGTGCGGTCTTCCAGATTGGGGCAGGCGGGGTAGCCGAAGGAATAGCGGCTGCCGCGGTACTTCTGCTGAAAAATCTTCTGGATTGACGGATCGTCTTCGCTGCCGAAGCCGAGTTCCTGGCGAATGCGCTTATGCCATACCTCGGCCAACGCCTCGGCCGACTCCACACCGAAGCCGTGCAGGTAGAGGTATTCCTGATACTGGCCGGCTTCGCGCAGATGGTTGGCGAGCTCGGTGGCCTTGTCGCCGACGGTGACGAGCTGTACCGCGAGCACGTCGAACTCACCCGAATCGACGCTACGGAAGTAGTCGGTGATGCAGAGCCGCCGTCGGCCATCCTGGCGGGGCAGCTTGAACCGCAACCACTCGCGGGCGGAGCCGTTCGGAGCGACTTTGCCGCCATGCTTCGTGCCGCAGTCGCAACGGACCTGCTCAAACTCCTCGGTGTGGTAGACGATCAGGTCATCGCCCTGGGACTGCACGGGGAAATAGCCGTAGGCGACGGCCGGGCGGAGGAAGCCTTCGTCCAGGGCGCGTTTCTGCATGCGATCGAAGACGGGGCGGGCGGTTTCGTGGAGGATGTCGCGGAATTGCTCATCGGAGAGCGTACCTTTCTTGAGGCCCCATTGGCCGAAGAAAAGGGCGTTTTCGTTGATGTAGGGGAAGAGGTGCTTTGGGCTGAGGTCGCGGACGATGCGGCGGCCCCAGAAGGGAGGAACGGGGACGGGGTTGTCTTTGACGATCGGTTGGGGTTTGGCGTCGCCGGTGGGCACGACGGCCGAGGCACGCAGGCGCTTGCGTTTCTCGGAGCGGTCTTTCTGGCTTTGGACGATCGTGGCGACTTTGCCACCGCAGACGGCATCCATCATGTGCAGGCCCTCGAAGGCGTCCTTGCAGTAGAGCAGGGGACCCTTGTAGAGGCCGGCCAGGTCGTCCTCGGCGTAGTCGCGGGTGAGGGCCGCGCCACCGAGCAGCACGGGCAGGCTCACGCCGCGGGCGTTCATCTCGTCGAGGTTCTCGCGCATGACGGCGACGCTTTTGACCAGCAGGCCCGACATGCCGACGGCATCCGCGTTGTGCGCCTTGGCAGCCTTGAGGATCTCGTCGATCGGCTGCTTGATGCCGAGGTTGATGACCGTGTAGCCGTTGTTGGTCAGCAGAATGTCCACCAGGTTCTTGCCGATGTCGTGGACGTCGCCCTTAACAGTGGCCAGCACCATGCGCCCCTTGGTCTCGCCGGCGGCTTTGTCCATGTGCGGCTCGAGGTGTGCGACCGACGCTTTCATGGTCTCGGCGCTCTGGAGCACGAACGGGAGCTGCATCTGGCCCGAGCCGAAGAGGTCGCCTACGACCTTCATGCCTTCGAGCAGGATCTTGTTGATGATGTCCAGGGCCGAGTGGGTCTTGAGAGCCTCATCGAGGTGGACCGTGAGATTGCGTTTTTCGCCGTCGATGATGTGGCGTTGCAGTTTATCCTCGATGGGCAGGCTGTCGTAGACGCTTGCGGACATGACTTCCGCGGCGGCTGCCCCGGTGTCGGGGAAGAGGGAGACGAAATGCGTGAGCGGATCGAAGCCTTCGCGTCTGCGGTCGTGGATGAGATCCATGGCCGCCTGCCAGTGCTCCGCGGGGATGCGGTTCTGCGGGAGGATCTTCGTGGCATGGACAATCGCGCCCGTAAGGCCGGCTTCGCGGAGTTCGTGCAGGAACGCGCTGTTGAGCACCACGCGGGCGGCCGGCTTGAGGCCGAAGGAGACGTTGGACAGCCCGACGACCGTGTGGCAGTTGGGGAGTTGCTGTGAGATCAGGCGCGTGCCTTCGATGGTGGCCAGTGCGTTGCGGCGGTCTTCCTCGATGCCGGTGGAGATCGGCAGCACGAGCGGATCGAAGAAGAGGTCCTCATCGCGCAGACCATATTTGTTGGCTAGATCGCGGATGCGCAAGGCGATGCTGATCTTGCGCTCGGCCGTGCGGGCCATGGCCGAGAGTTTGTCTTCGTCGATTGTCCCGGCAACGACGGCGGCGCCGTACTTCCTGGCCATGCGGCAGATGTGGGCGAGCTTCTCCTCGCCTTCTTCGAGGTTCATGGAGTTCAGCACGCAGCGGCCGCCGGCGAGCTTCAAACCTGCTTCCATGACGGCGGGATTCGTGCTGTCGAGCATGAGCGGGACGTCGAGCGAGTTCGTGAATCGCCGGACGACTTCGTGCATGTCACGGACGCCGTCACGGCCGACGAAATCGACGCAGACATCCAGCATGTGCGAGCCGTCGCGGACTTCGTCGCGGGCCATCGAGACCAGGCCGTCCCAGTCCTCGGCCTGGAGGAGCCGCTTGAACTGTCGCGAGCCGTTGGTGTTGGTACGCTCGGCGACGATCAGGTAGCTCTTGTCCTGGCGAATATCCTGGGCGGAGATCAGGCTGGAGATCTGCGGCCGGACGACGACACTGCGCGTCTTGGGAGCGTGGTCGTGGCCGACCGCGTTGACCAGGGCGGCCAGATGTTCCGGCATGGTGCCGCAGCAGCCGCCGATGAGGTTCACGCCGAACTCGTTGACATAGCGCATCATGCCGCGGGCGAAATCCTCCGGCCCCATCGGGAACCGCGCCCGCATCTTGTTATCCATAACGGGCATGCCCGCATTGGGCAGGGCGCTGACCAGCCGCGGCCAGCGCGAGGCGATGGTCCGCACGGTCTCGGAGAGTTCGACCGGGCCAAAGGCGCAGTTGACACCCAGTACCTGGACTTCGGAGTAGGGCTCGAAGGTGGCGACGAGGGCGGCCGGGTCGGAGCCGGTGAGCATCTGCTGTCCGCCGCTGGTGTCGAAAGACGCCTGGACGATGATGGGCAGGTGGGTGTCCATCTCTTTCATGACGCGATTGGCGGCGCTGAGGGCGCACTTGATGACGAGCATGTCCTGCTGGGTTTCGATGAGCAGGGCGTCGACGCCGCCGACGAGCAGGCCGCGGACCTGTTCGGCGTAGGATTCCTCCATGACGTCCCAGGTGGTGTGGCCGAGCGTGAGCAGTTTGGTGCCGGGACCCATCGAGCCGACAACGTAACGCGGCCGGTCGGATGTCTCGAACCGGCTGCAGGCGCGGCGGGCGATCTCGGCCGCCCGCTTGTTGATTTCGAACACCCGCTCGGCCATTTCGGCCTCGGCCATGACGATGCGGTTGCCGCCGAACGTGTTGGTCTCGACGGCGTCGCACCCGACGTTGAGAAAGGCTTCGTGGATTTCCTGGATGACGTCGGGGCGGGTGAGGTTGAGGATTTCGGACATGTTTTCATGGCCGAGCCAGTCGCGTTTGACGTCGAAGGTGCGTTCCTGGAGGTTGGAGCCCATGGCGCCGTCGAGAATAACGACGCGGCGGCGGAGCATTTCGATGAA
This sequence comes from Phycisphaerales bacterium, assembly GCA_025361735.1. GTDB lineage: Bacteria > Planctomycetota > Phycisphaerae > Tepidisphaerales > Tepidisphaeraceae > JANYKD01. The sequence continues at coordinate 22,956 of JANYKD010000021.1, read as the reverse complement.
CGGGATTCGGGACATGGGTGGATCCTGTCTGATGTTGGCGCAATGTTATGTCATCGGCCGGGGCGAGGATGAACTTGCCTCGCGGATGCGCTGCGGCCGGGTAATTCCTGCTGGAATCATAGGGAAGGAACTATCAATCTGTCAATCCGGATAAGCGGATGAATATGAAAAGGAAATGCAAAACGCAGAGTGCAAAATGGCGAGCAACGGAATGCAGACGCAAGGAGAATGCGGAGTTCGCGGTGTGTTTCGGCTTGGACATGAGGGCGGTTATCGGGTGAATCGGGCAATCACGAAGAATCACCAAGGATCCCGTCCAAGATCGACTCCGCAGGCCTGAAGAGCCGTCACCCCCGGATAGCTGTGTCGTGTATTGTCACCGGAATACATGAAGTCTGCGGCTGATCTGGGGTTCTATCCTTGAGGAGCGAGGAATATGGTGGGAGCGCGTAGGCGAATCGACTTTGGCTATCTTCGCTACGTCGGTTGAACAAAGAACCGTACCGACGAGAACAAGGTGAATTCCCAGCCCGTTGGCGCATCTGCCAGGCGTCGGCAGGTGAAGTCGGGACCGCAAATGGACCCCGCGCCGTCGCAATCCACCTCGAAGAATTCGGCTACAAATTGTTGATCCACTGGATATGCCCCCGATTCTGTGGCGGACTGCAACCCCCTCGCTATCTTCTCCGCGATTCGGTAAACACGCCGGTAGTCAACATCCAAGATCACTCCACCATCGACTGGTTGTAGCGCGCCGAACATCAACTTCTCGATCTTCGTGTTGCGGTCCATCGAACGCGATATTGGGCCAGCAAACAGCATCTCGGCTTCATCGGTGTGGCAGAGCAACCCGACGATGATGAGCCGAAAATACTCCTCATCTTTGGAGAAACCGCTGTTGCAGTCAGCGCAACTGGGGACTGTCAGAAGGTTTGCCGGATATGGCTTGCGCAGCAGGCATTTCGGGGGGACGTGATCCTTCGTATTTCCTGCCTCCGCTCCACAGTATACGCACCGCATTGAGACGTCTCCGCTGCCGAACCGCGATTGGATGGAGCCACACGCCCCGAAAAGCGGATCGGAATACTGCTAAGATCATGCGGCCGGCGCGGCCATGTGCTGCATCTTGTATTCGTCGAACGATTCAAAATTGCGGATGCCCCGGCTGAGGTTCCGGCGGCCAAGAATCGTCTTGTCGATGCGCAAATGCAGGTAGTCCACAAGGGCTTCGAAGCGATTCTCTGGAATGAAGTAGGTCGGCGCCTTGAACTTTGCCTCGATATTCTTGAACAGCACGGCGTAGTGGATCCGTTCCGTCCGGCCAAAGCCCGCGTCCGCCTCGCGGTAATTATGGTAGCGTTCCACGAGGTATTTGACGTAATTGCGCTTGGGCAAATCTGCGCCAATGCAGCCGGCGGGGTAAGGCGATGCGCGCCGGCCGCCCTTTACGATGCGAATTGTTGTGCGGTCGCCGACATGAACGGTTCCAGCGTTTATGGTGCCGACATTTTGAAACGTGTTTTTCGCTCGCATAACGTAATCTTACCTTGCAGGATACTTTTTCAATAGCTCATTCATGGCCAAGGCAAGGTGCTGCCGGAAGGCCTCCTCGAAACCGGCCAGATCAGTATACGTGTGGTAGAGGGCTCTGCTACCGAATTTCTTCTTGAAATTCTCAATCCGTTCAAATTCGTCACGAGCTTTGCGCTGTCTTGGTCTCGGGAGTTGCGCAAAGTAAACCATGACCGTCTTTCCCTTCTTGATGCTCCGGCGGATTTCTTCTTCCGTTCCCGAATCCGCGATGCCGGTGGGAGTTCCGAACCGAGATAGGAAGACCGCCGCCAGAATGTCACACTGGTCCACAACCTGTTTGTTGACCAGCGCCTGCGGGCGTGCCCCTGCTGCTGGATGGCTGTGCGTCCGCCAATTGGTCAACTCCACGCGTGCTCGAGTCGACGGCCCGTGGTCTCGGTTCCATTGACCGATCAATCTGCCAATGATTTCCAGTGCTTCCTCCACATCGGAGGGTTCGCCGACAAAAAGTCGGAAGAGTTGAATTCGTTCCGGCATGATAAGGACAGCTTACTGTCATCGCGCATGATCCGTCAAGTTGGTTCGCGATGAAGTCTGTGGCTCGTCTATGCCGTTGGCGTGAGGCGGCGCGGCGGAGGTGATCCGGTAGGGAGCCAGCCGACAGAGTTGACATCCGTCGCGCTATTCGCGCTTGTTTCGCGCCGGGCCTTCTTGCCAGATGCGGGAACGCCAGTCGCCGAGCCAGGGCCACATCAGCCGCTGGGAGAGGTCCACATCCGCGTAGATCACGCTCGAGGGCGTGGTGGCGGTCGCCAGGGGATGGCCGGACTTGTCGTAGATCGCGGTGGTAAAATCGTAGCCGCTGGCGACGATGTACACTTGGTTCTCGATGGCCCGGGCCTGGGCGAGGGTTTCATTGCCGCCCCAGATGGGCAGGAAGATCATCTCGGCGCCGCGGGCGGAGAGCTCGCGGGCGACTTCGGGGTAGCTGAGGTCCCAGCAGATCATCATGGCGACACGGCCGAAATCCGTGTCGAAGACGGGATAGGTGGTGCCGGGGGTGATGCCGGCGTCGATCTCCTCGCGCGGGAGGCAGACCTTGCGGTATTTGCCGAGGAGCTTGCCGTCGCGGGCGATGAGGACGCTGGTGTTGTAGATGGTCTTGCCGTCGCGCTCGTAGAGGCCGGCCACGACGTAGGCTTTGTTGCGGGCGGCGCAGGCGCCGAGGAATTGCGTGGAAGGGCCGGGGATGGCTTCGGCGACGGCGGCGTATTTCAGCGGCGTGCCGCAGACGGTGATGCCTTCGGGGAGGCAGATGACGTCTGCCTTGGCGGCGCCGGCTTCGTCGATGAGCTTGGCAAATTGCTGGAGGTTGTCCTGCGGTGTCTTGGTGCCGCGTGGGCGGTGATTGATGGAGGCGATCTTTACGGGCCGGGACGTGGGGGCGGTCGCTTGCGCCAAGCTGATGTCGCGCCAGATGACCTGGCCGGTGGGGGCCCAGCGGAGTTGGAGCTGGATCTGGGCTTCACGGGCGGCCTTGGGGACCTGGTAGGTGGCGGTCACGCGCATGAGGCCTTGGGCGTCGACGGAGGGCAGCAGCGCGGGGAACTCGGCCTGTTCCACCTGTTTGCCCTTGGCATCGAACCAGAGCACGCTGGCGATGAGATTGCGGCGGGGCGTTGGGATGTCCTTGGCTTCGCAGCGGGCGGTGAAGAGCACGTGCTGGCCGGACGTGACGGGGAGACGACGGGTCCAGCTTCCGTTGACGGCAGCATCGCCATTGCCGGCCAGGGCCAGGCCGAAGGTTTCGGCCGGGCCGCGGACGACCCAGGCGCGCGGGGCGATCTCCTCGCGCGGGGCCGAGAAGAGCCAGCCCTCGGGCGCGGGCTCGGCCGCGACGGCGGCGAAAGAGAGGAGGAGCAATGGGATCAATAGGGTTGACTTGAACATGGAACAACTCCTGGCTGTCTGAATGGAGTACCGTGCCGGCGCCAGAGCGTGGCCGGGTGCGAGGGGCGGAGTGAGCGGTGCCGGCGACGAAGCGACGGAGCGACTGCCGGGAAATCTCGCGCAGAGGCGCCGAGTCGCAGAGAATACAGCAGATCAGATCCTGTCTTCTCTGCGACTCGTCGCCTCTGCGCGAGATCATCTGCTCCTGCTCCCGGAATGAGAGCCACGGATTTCACGGATGACACGGATGCGGAGCAGAATCCATACGTTTGAAACACAGAGAAGGAAGAGAGCACAGCGCGGCATAGCCGCAACCAAAGGGATTGAGGCACGAAGGCACGGAGGCACGAAGTGGAGGAAGCAACCGGCGTAGCCAACAGGCGGTACAAATCTTCGCAGGCCGCGAAGAAATTGATGGTTTGTGTCACAGAGAACAGAAGACGGGATTGGCCACGAAAAAGCACAAGAGGCACAAAAGGCCTTTTGCGCATTTTTGTGGCCAGTGATCGATTTGCAGCATTGCGAAAGATGAACACGCGGGGAAAGCGGTTTTGGGGTTCAATAATTCAATTTGTAAATCCTCCGCAGCCGCGCGCCGGGCGATTGCCGGGATGGATCGATCGGTTAAAATCCCCCGCGTGATCCTCCGCTTGCTCCGCGCGGGCCTGCGCCGCGTGTTCAACCTCTCCTTCCTCGCGACCCTGTCGCTGCTGCTGGGCATCGGGCTGGGGTGCTTGTGGAAGCGGTCGATGCGGGTAACCGAGTCGCTCACATACAGTCAATCCTCGGATCACGCGGTGCGGTTTTTCACATATCCGCGACAGTTCGGCTTTATCGTGTATCTCGCTTCGGGTGTTCCCTCAATTTATCCGGTTGGCTGGTCCTGCCGATCCAACCAATGGGATCCGCAAGATGTGGACTCGTTCTGGACAATGATGTGGGACAATTCGTGGCTTGGCTTCAAGCTACGCCGTGATGATTCTTCGCGTAACGGCGATGGATGGCATCTTACCGAGGTACACATCCCCCTCTGGTTCCCCATGGTCTTGACGCTGATTGCTCCCCTTTGCTGGCTGCGGCGCTGGAGGCGGCAGGCCTGGCGGGTGCGGCTGGGGTGCTGTCTCCACTGCGGCTACGACCTCCGCGCCACCCCCGACGCCTCGGCCCGCGCGTGGCCCGCTGCCCCGAATGCGGCCGGGAGGCGTCCTGAACCCGGCGAGCCGCTGCGGCGATTACGGAAGAGCCTCACGCAAAGGCGCCAAGCCGCAAAGAATACAGCGGAGGTAATTTTGCCTTCTTTGCGTCTTGGCGCCTTTGCGTGAGATCATCTGCTCTTGTTTCCGGAAGAACGACCGCGATTACCGAGATGGCTCAATCGGGTACGATTCTCGGCGTGATCCTTCGCTTGTTCCGTGCCTGCCTTCGCCGCGTGTTTAACCTCTCCTTCCTCGCGGCCCTATCGCTGCTGCTGGGCATCGGGCTGGGTTGCTTGTGGGTGCGGACGACGCGGATAAACGAGTGGCTCACACACGTTCGCTCTTCGGGCCTAATGATGACCCTTGGCACGGCTCCAGGCCAGCTCTTTGTCGAAGTGTATATCCCTTCTGATGTTCCCCCAAACTATCCGACTGACTGGGGTTACTCATCCCAACAGTGCCGTTCTGAAGTTCCAGCCTCGTACCTGGCAAGGATGTGGAAAGAAACCTGGCTTGGTTTCGAGTTACACCGTCAGGTTCCTCCGCATCGGGGCCGGGGATGGCATAGAACCGAGATAGCGATCCCCCTCTGGTTCCCCATGGTGTTGACGCTGGTTTTCCCCTTCTGCTGGCTGCGGCGCTGGAGGCGCAAGGCCCGTCGCGTGCGGCTGGGGCTGTGTCTGCACCGCGGCTACGATCTTCGCGCTACGCCCGACTCCACCGGCCCGCGCGTGGCCCGCTGCCCCGAATGCGGCCGGGAATCGCCCTGAAGCTGGCGCGTCGTTGCGGCAATCGCGGAAGAGTCTCACGCAAAGGCGCAAAGCCGCAAAGAATACAGGGGAGGTGACTTTGCCTTCTTTGGGCCCTGGCGCCATTGCGTGAGATCATTTGCTCCTGTTTCCGGCAAGCGAACCGCGGATAGCGCGGATGAAGAGGAAACCGGAGGCATGGGCTCTGGTCTTATCTTCCTTTTTCCTTTTTCCCTTTCCCGAAGCTATGCTACCGGCCGAAAGGAACACATCTCATGCATCCAATTAAGCTGGCGATGGCGGTGGTGGCGGGATGGGCCGTGGCGGCGGGCGGAGTTGTGGCCCAGGAGGACCTGGCGGCCGTGCGGAAGGAGGCGGAGGGGTGGCGGACGGAGCATCGGGTGATCGACATGCACCAGCATGTTGAGATGACGCCGGAGCGGCTGGCGCGGGCGGTGAAGATCATGGATGCGGTGGGGCTGGGAATGGCCGTGAATCTGGGGACGGGGACGGTGACGCGCGGGGCGAATGATGAGCCGTCGGCGTTTGAGGCCGGCAAGCGGTTGACGGATCAACTGTATCCGGGGCGATTTCTGCACTACATGATTCTCGACTATCGCGGCTGGGATGGGCCGGATTTTTCGGAGCGGGCGGTCAAGCAGATCGAGGAGGGGCACCGGCTGGGGTCGGCCGGTCTGAAGGAGTTTAAGAGGCTGGGGCTGTTCCTGCGCGATGGACAGAACAAGCTGATCAAGATCGACGATCCGAAGCTTGATCCGGTCTGGAAACGGTGCGGGGAACTGAACATGCCGGTGTCGATCCATGTGGGCGACCCCAAGGCGTTTTGGCTGCCATTTGATGACAAGAACGAACGCTGGAAGGAACTGAAGGATCACCGCGACTGGTGGTTTGGCGATGCCGGTAAATATCCGGCGTGGAAGGAGGTGCTGGAGTCGCTGAACCGCGTGGTGGCGCGGCATCCGGAGACGACATTCGTGTGTGTGCATTTCGGCAACAATGCCGAGGAACTGGATTGGGTGGATCAGTCGCTGAGCAAGTATCCCAACATGATGGTTGATCTGGCCGCGCGCATTCCGGAACTGGGCCGGCACGATCCCGAGCAGGTGAAGCGGCTGTTCATCAAGTACCAGGACCGCATCGTGCTGGGGACGGATTTCATGGTGTACAACCGGCTGATCCTCGGGTCGAGTGGCAAGGAACCGCCGCCGAGCGATGCGGATGCGGAGACGTTTTATGCCAAGCATTGGCGGTGGATGGAGACGACCGATCGCGACTGGGCGCACATGACGCCGATCCAGGGGGATTGGACGATCAGCGCAATCGGGTTGCCGCCATCGGTGCTGCGGAAGATCTACTTCGACAATGCTCGAAAGCTGCTGGCGCGGTCGATGCCGGCGCCGGTGCTGAAGGCCGGGCGGATCGAGAAGGATTTCGAGCTGGACGGTGATCTGAGCAAAGCGGTGTGGCAGAAGGGGGCGCCGGTTCACATGGAGCTTTCGCTGAAGGAGTCGAATGCCCGGCCGGAACTGTCGACGACGGTGCGATGCTTGTGGTCGGCGGAGTATCTGTACCTGAGCTATGAGTGTCCGTATACGAAGCTGACCGTGTTCGAGCCGGTCTCCACGAAGGAACGGATCGGGCTGTGGGACAAGGATGTGGTGGAGGCGTTCATCGGGTCGGATATGAAGAACATCCGGCATTACACGGAGTTTGAGGTGTCGCCGACGAATGAGCGGCTGGATCTGATTCTGGACCGGCCGAAGGTGGATTTCGGGTGGGACAGCAAGTTCCAGTCGGCCGTGAAGATCGACGAAAAGGCGAAGATCTGGCGGGCGGAGTGGCGGATTCCGTTGTCGGCGCTGGCTGAGGAGAAACCGAAAACGGGGACGCGCTGGCGGATCAATCTCTACCGCAACGACCGGGTGGGCGATGTGTTCCTGGCGTGGAATCCGACGCTGACGGCAACGGCGCATACGCCGGAGCGATTTGGCGTGCTGGAGTTCGGCAGCGTCAATGAATAAGCGTTGCAAAGATACACGCCGCAGACCCTCACCCCAGCCCTCTCCCGGAGTACCGGGCGAGGGAGTGTGCCAAAAGGATTTGCTGCAGTTGTTGTTTTACAGCGCCTTTGCGGAATGATGGCCGTCTCACACCTTGGGTTCCCAGCCCGGCTCATAGGCGCGCGACCAGAGTTTCATGGCGTCAGGATCGTTGACGATCTGCTGGGTGGCGGCGTCGAAGGCGAGGTTGCGGCCGGTGCGCCAGGAGATATTGGCGAGGTGGCAGAGGAGCGTGGTCTTGTGGCCTTCCTCGATGTCGGCGTTGGGGCGGCGGCCGGTGCGGATGGCGTCGAGGAAGTCGCTGGTGTGCAGCGAATCGGGCGCGGGTGCGGCGGCCTTGCTGATCTCCTTGCCCTTGGCGTCGACGATGCGGTAGCTGCCGCCGCCGCCGATGTGGATGGTGGCGTCCTGGCCGTAGAAGGTGACGCCGAAGCCGGAGTCTTCGAAGCCGAGCGGCTGGCAGGAGCGGCCTTCCCAGATGATGCAGCGGTCGCCGAAATCGTAGGTGACGACGTTGGTGTCGGGGGATTCCTGGTCGTCGGCAAAGTGATAGCGGGCGCCGGTGGAGGAGATCTTTTTCGGGTAGTCGACGCCGAGGCCCCAGCGGCAGAGATCGATGGCGTGGGTGCCGTTGTTGCCCATCTCGCCGGTGCCCCAGTGCCAGAACCAGTGCCATTTATAGGGGACATAGTTGTCGCGGAACTCGCGGCGCGGGGCCGGACCCTGCCAGAGATTCCAGTCCAGGCCGGTGGGGACGGGCGCGGGCTTGCCCTTGCCGATGCCGCCGCGGTTGTTGTTGTACCAGCCGCGGGCCACGACGACGCGGCCGATCTCGCCTTTCTTCACCTTGTCGATGGCCTCGATCACCTTGGCGTAGCTGCGGCGCTGGGTGCCGTGCTGGACGACGCGGTTGTATTTGCGGGCGGCGGCGACGGCGAGCGCGCCTTCGGCCGGGTTGTGCGAGCAGGGCTTCTCGACGTAAACATGTTTGCCGGCGGCACAGGCGAGGATGGTGGCCGGGGCGTGCCAATGGTCGGGCGTGGCGACGACGACGGCCTGGATTTCCTTGTCGTCCAACATGCGGTGGAAATCGCGGATGGGCTGGGGCTGCTGGTTGGGGAGTTTGGCGATGAGGTTCACGGCGCTGGCGGCGCGGGCGTCATCGACGTCGCAGAGATATTTCACGCGCACGCCGGGCGTGGAGCCAAAGGTCTTGGCGAGATCGAGGCCGCGGCTCAGGCCCATGATGCCGATGACGACGGGGTCCGCCGGTTCGGCCGCCCGGGTGGTGGCGGTGATGGCGACGGCGGAAGCGGCGGCGAGGAAATTGCGACGGGAGAGGGCGTGCGGCATGGACGTGTCCTTTCTATTGGGGATACGCGGGGCGTGAGCAGGCGTTGCCAGGCTGGAAGCACGCGATCAGCGATGGTTCGGCTTGGGTCGGTGTGGTGCGGGGCGTTTGGGGCGGGCCGGGGCGACGACCTTGGGGCGCTTGGCCGGGGCCTTTTTGGCCGGTGCCGCGGCGACCCTGGCTGCCTCCACCTTGGGCGCGGGGGCGGCGGGCGCGGCGGCGAACAATGCCGGGCCGCTGGCGGCACCGGAGCCGGCGCTGAAGTTCAGGGACACGTCGACGAGGTCATTCACGGTGACAATGCCATCGTTGTCCACGTCGCCCGTGAACCAGGTGGCGCTGTGGCCCATGTTGGCGATGATGTTGTTGTAGTCGGCGTCGTTCACCACTCCGTTGAGATCGGTGTCGCCGCGGTAGGTGTACTTGACGATTACCTGCGAGAAATTCGGGGCGGTGGTGATCGACCGGCCATCCCAGGTGGTCTGGTGGATCATCTGGTTGTCGACGGGTGCCAGCGTTGTGTAACGGCCCGGCGTGGGCTCGGTCAGACTGCTCAGGAGCCTGGGCGCGGAGCTGCCCTGGATGCCGTTGTTGATCCACTGGCGAATCTGATTGAGCAGCGAGGCGCCCGCGTAATCGACGATGATGTCGTTGTCACGGACGTCGAGTTTCGCCGTGTCGGCGAGAGCGAGGCTGCCGAAGCGGTGATAGCCGGCGAGGCTGATGTCGGCCGACCCTGATAGTGTCAGGTTGGAGCGATCCGGCAGCGAGACGGCGAAGCTGCCGCCGGAAATGGAGAGGCTGTTGCTGCCTGCCGGTGCCTGAACGGCGAGCGTGGCGAGACCGTTGATCTTGATCGGGCCGACGGACAGTGCGCCGGAAGTGCCGCTGATGAGCAGCGGCCCGCCCGCCGGCGAAACTGAAAGCGCATTGGTGGCGCTAGGCAGGTTGAGCGTGACGGAGCCGATGCCGCTGAGGTTCACGGCCTCGGCGGAAATGTAGGTGAGGGTCGAGCCATCGGCGAACGTGAAGCTTCCGGAGCCGGATGCCGACCCGGGTGTAAAGGTGACGCTGGCGCTGTTGAAGATGTTGAGCGTGTCGGCGCCGCTCGTGGCGATGAAGTTGAGGCCGGCGGTGGGAAGCGGCAGGCCGCCGCTGGCGTCGACGTAGAGCTGATCGTCGGCGGAGTTGCCGAGCACGGTGAGCGCGGGCATGGAGGCGATGGCGGTCGTGTAAAGCGGCGAGCCGGAGGCGGGATAGGTGTTGTAGATTTCCGTGTTGTCGCCGTTTCGCTTGAGCGTCCAGGCGTGGCTGGTGGCATCACCGGTGAGCAGGGAGAAGTTGGGCCGGCCAGGCGAACCGAGGGCGGTGATTTCGGCCTTCCAGTTGGCGGAGTCGCTGGTATAGGCGGTTGCGGAGATCCTGGAGATGGGAACGCCAGTGACGGCGGGCCACGGCGCGGCGATGCCGTACTTCAGGGAGTCGACCGTGTAATAGACATAGCTGGCATCGAGTTCAGGATCGCTGGGTTGGCCGAGGGTGATGGTTTCGCCGGAGTTATCGAGCGAGCCGGTGAAGAGTTCAAAGATACGGACCGACGCGGGAACCTCGGGGTGGGTGGCCGTGAACGCCGCAGCGGTGGTCGGTACAATCAGCACGTATTCGTCGGGCTGGAGAATGGTGCCCTGGGGGAAGTCGAAGGTGATGCCATTCGTGAACTTCCACACATGCGTCGGATTGAGGGGGTCGTAGAGCGGGACGGGTGCGCTGGAGAGGTTGTGTAGTTCGACGTATTCCGCCGGCCCGCCGGCGGCGGGGTTGTAGAGCACCTCATTGATGACCACGGGCCCGACAAGCGGCGCGGCATTGGCGGCGCCTTTGGTGGCGGTGCTGAGCAACGTGAAATCGTAGCCGCCGGTCGAGCGCTGCACCCGGCCGGTCGTGACTTCCTTGGGCGCGGCGTCCACCGCCTGTGTTATCTGCCATCCCGAGAGGACTCCGAAGCTGTTGGCCGCGGAGAGCACGACTGTTTCGCCGCCGAGTTCGGAGTAGCTGAAGGGCGTGACCACGCCGGCACCGCCGATGACATCGAACTGCGTCAACTGGTTGAAGACGACATAGCTGTACGCGCCGACGATGGTTCCGCTGGCGACGCGGTATTTCTGCGGCTGTGCGGTGCTGTCGGAGAGGAACCAGTTGGAGATGTCGAGGGCGTAGCCCGTCGGGTTGTAGAATTCGACCCAGTCTCCGGTTACGGAAGCATCGGTGTGGGAGAGGATTTCGTTGACGACGATGCCGGACGTGGCCGTCATCCACTCATCCGACCCGGGCGTGCCGTTCGCATAGCCACTGGAACGCCAGCCGGAGGCTCCGTTCCAGAGCGTCAGCGCCTGCGTCGGGTTGACGATCACGAGCGAATAGCCGCCGCTGTCCGTGTCCGGATACCAGGCGTCGTCGTAGGTAAAATCCTGGATGACGACGCCGGTGGCGTCCTTGAGGATGAGTTCCTCGCCGCCGTTGTCAAGCGAATCGGCCGGTCCGTAGGACCCGGCGATCTTCATGTTGACGGTGGAATGAGCGGCCTGGAAAGCGGTGAGATCCTTGACGACCACGCACGACTCGCCGGGGCTCAGATTGAGGCTCGAGAAGGTGAAGCTGATGCCCTTGGTGAACTTGACTCCGACGAGATTGATGGCGGCGGCGCCGATGTTTCGCAGTTCGATGAACTCCTCGTCATCGCCCCGGGCCGGGTGATAGTTGATCTCGGTGATGCGCAGCGAGGTAACGACGGCGGCGTTGGAGGCGGTTGCGGTGAACTGCGATTGCATTCCGGAGGCGGCATCGGACCAGTGTGACCAACGGCCGTTGGAGTCCTTGAAGCGCACGCGCACGCGGTAGAGATGCCCCGGCTGTGCGGCGTCGGGCGGGATCTGCACGGCGGCGTTGTAGGTCGCGATCTCGGCGGATTGCCAGGAGGCGTTGATTTCGTAGTTGGGCGCAGTGCCGGCGGCGGTCGGGGTGATGTCGGCGATGCGCCACTGCATGGCCGCAAAGCTCCCGCCGAGGTTACCGGCGGCGAAGCTGGATGTCAGGAAACGCAGATCGTTGACCGGATAACCGGCCGTTCCGATGAATGAGACGATCGACTTTCGCGGGGCCGCGGCTTCATCGGTGCTACCGATCACGGTCGTGTCAATGTAGCTGCTGCGGGTGAGGATATACGCCTTCATCTTGTTCATCATTCCCTCGAACCCGCCGGGAGCGGGAATGATGTTGCCGCCGCCGCCCTGATAGTAGCGGCCCTGGCCGGCTTTGCTCGGGTTGACGTAGGCTGATGCCATGATGGGGTTGTAGTCCCACATGGCCCGGTCGGCATCGACGATCGAGAAACCGTCAATGTCGCGGTTGACCAGCGCCGACCAGGCGTCGATCAGCGCTCCGGTCTGCTCGCTGTTGTAGAGCAGGTCGCGGACCTCGCGGGCGCGGTTGCGGTATTCGAGCATGAACGCCGGCCGGCCGAGAACGGCGGCAAGAAATGGCTCCTGGCCGTTGCCGTACATGTTGTCGGACCAGGTCAGGTCCGTATCCCAGGGGATGACCTGCCACTTGTTGGTCACAGGATTGTGATAGTAGTAGTAATTCTTGCCGTAGCCGATGTCGCCGTGGTGGATGGCTTCCACAACGGCCCGATAGCTGTAATACGACTGGAGATCGAAGTTGTCCCGGATCCACTGGTCTGTGGTCGCGGAATTGGTGATGGTGTTGACGAAGGTCACCAGGTCGGAGCCGTCGGCGGGCTGCGTGGGGCCCTGGTTGTTGAGAGTGCCCGTGCCGCCTTCCATCTTGTAGAGGTTGCCGTCGGGCAGGCCGTGGGCATCCAGAAACCGGCCGTCGTCCTGTTCGACGTAAAGATACAGACCCTGATAGTCGTCGTCATACTGGCTGTTGGTTGACCCCGTTGGCGATGCGTTCTCGACGATGCGGAATCCGAGCGGTGCCGTGCGTGAGGCCGCGACGCCGGCCAGGTTGAAGAGTCCGAAGGAAGTGTGTTCGAAAAGGCCCTGCTCGCCGCGGTGCCAGTAGTCACCTTGCTGGATCACCGAGCCGAGATTGATCTTGGTGGCTTTCACCGGGAAGGGTTGGCCATACTCATCGTACATCTGCATGTCGTGGCCATGGTTCAGGTCGAACTTCCACATGTTCTTGCCCATGGAGAAGCGCCATCCACCGCCACGAGCCCGGTAGTGGATGTTGTCGTAGACCTGGCCGTTGTAGATGAGGGTTCCGGTCCAGAGATAGAGATCGCCCGTGTAGCCGGACGTGCGGGTGGTTCCGGGGATGTACTGGCTGTCGTCATGGTCCTGCGCCTTGGTAATCAGTTGGAAACTGCTGATGCTGTTCAGCAGCGACGAACTGAAAGTGTTGACAGCGGTGACGCCGGGTTGAATCGCGCCTTGCCACGACGGAATGCCGTCATACACGTAGTAGGCGAAGTTGGGCTGCGTGTCGTCGGCGTACGGGGCGGTAATGGCCAAGCCCAGGCCATCGGTGGCAGTGATCTTGTAACGGATCAGCCGGCGGTTGGTCTGCAGGGCTGCCGGCATGACGTAGGTGTAGGTGCTGTCGCCGGCGACGAGGTCGCCATTCAGACCGTCATCGTGCATGGACACGGTGATCCAGTTGGCGGGATTCGAGTACGCGGCGTCTTCCATGGCGATGTAGTTGCCGGGATTGACCAGTTGATACTTGAGCAGCATTGAGGCCACGCCGTTGGCGTCGGTGGCCTTCATCGAGATCGTGACCGGCGTGTTGGAGGCCGGCATCTGCGGGCTTTGGTCGAGCTGCCGCATGGCCGGGGCGACGTTGGTGGCGTAGACGGTGTTCCTGGCTCCGGGCGAGGGGTTGTTGCCAACGCCGCCGGTGGTGGCGATCAGCCGGGCATCGAAGAAGGCGTCCGAACTGCCGCTCTTGAGAACGTTGAAGAACTGCACGGCGATGGTGTTGTTGCCGGGCGTGAGATAGGCCAGGGCCGATGTCGGAAGACTGATGTTATTGTAAGTGTTGTCCTCGCGCGCGCTGCCGACGGCGATGCTGTCAAAATTGGCGTTGGGGTCGGTGGTTGGGGCGGCTGAACCGACCGATCGGCCTACGACAAAGTTGCCGTTGATCCAGACAACAAAACCGTCGTCGTACAGGGCTTCAATGCGCCACGAACTGAATATCGTCGGGTCGGTAACCGTGAATGACTTCCGCATGAAAACGGACGTGTAGTTCGCGTTCATGTCAGAGAGCTGGGGGCTGCCGGAAAAGGCGGCGTTGCTGTCGTAACCGATCGGGCCGGTGCCGGTGTACCAAGTCCCATCGAGCCCAAAACCGGACATTCGCCATGCCGTCTTGGGGCTCGACGCTTCGGTGGTGCCCTTGCGGAAGCTCCACGAGCCGGTGGACGGAAAGAGTGTGACGTCGCTGCCGGCGACGACGACGCCGGCGCTGCGCCAGTTGCCTCCGATGTTGTTGTCGAGATCCGGATTGACCAACTCGATTGAATGGCCCGGTGCCACGCCTACCAGCGGCCACGGAAATCCCTGCTGATACTCGACCTCATCCAGCGTGCCGCCCGAGGTGTTGCTGAGCACGATGTGGTCGCCGTCGTTGCCCAGGCTTCCCGTCCACGGACCCAGCGCCGTCTTCCCGGGGAACTTCGCGGCGAAGGCAGTTGGGTTCTCGGAAATGGTCAAATACGCGCCGGGGTTCAGGATCGTGCTCGCGGGAAATGTGTATGCGACCCCGTTGGTGAACTGTGACCCGGAAAGGTCGATCGACACCGCGCCGGGGTTGTACAGCTCGACGAACTCGACCGCATCGGTTTTGATGTCCGGGTCGTAGTGGATTTCGTTGATGACCACTTCTGCCCGCTGGTTGGGCGTCTTGAACGTCGGTTTCGCGAAGTAGCGGAGCGTGCTGCCGTCCAGGCCATAGGAGACGTCGGCTTCCTGCTTTGGGTAGGCCGGCGCAAACTGATACGCTGCGGAGAGATCGTTGCGGAACAGACCCAGGTATTCGCCCGCGGAGTCGAGGACAAAATTGGTGTGCAGATTGGCGCCCGAGGTGCGGTTCTTGCCCGAGGCGAAGACCACGAGATAGCCGCCGGCCGGGATGCTCACGGAGGGAAACACCCATTTTGTGGGGTTGGTCGCGTTATCGGTCAGGGACCAGCCTTGGAGGTTGACGGCGGTCGCATCGAGATTGCGCAGTTCGATCCAGTCCGAGTGGGCGGCGTCCTCGTCGACAGCGCCGGCGACGTTATTGGCCAGGATCTCGTTGATGACCACGTTGGCCGCAAGCAGCAATCGCGGTTCCAGCGCGTCAATCGCATGGCCGCACGCGACCACGGTGGTGACGTTCGAACGCATTATCCGACGATGTGGCATCCATCCTCCGCAGACAAGACCGGCATGGTCCGGTAATCACGCCATAGGGAACGGTGGGCAGCACATTCCGACCGCGGCCGGAGTGCTATTGGCATACCTTATCATGCCCCGTCTGGGTTGGTTTGCAAGAGGAATCTCCCCGCAATCTGAATGTGCGGGCCTTACGGACGGCCGAAAGCCCAGAGATGACGGGCGGTGCGGACGTAGAGCTTGTTGTCGGCGATGGCCGGGGAGGCGGAGATTGGCTCGGCCAGGTCATTGTTGGCGATGACTTTGAATTCATCGCCGGAGGCAATCACCGAGATCACGCCATTGCGCGAGGCCAGGTAGATCCGGCCGTCGGCGGCCAGAGGGGAGGCGAAGTAATCGCCGGTGGCGCCGACACGCTTGTTCTCGTAGACGGCGGCGCCGGTTGCTGCGTTGATGCAGGTGAGCATGCCGCCCTCGCGGATGACGTATATGCGGCCCTGGTAGAAGAGCGGCGAGGCGACGGAACTGACGGGCTTGCTCCAGGTCCAGAGTTTGTGGGTGGCGGCGATGTCGTTGGCCGGAGGACGGACGGCGGGGGCAGTCGTCGCGCCGCGATCGCTGATCGCGGCTACGGGGACGATTGCCGCGGCAGGGGGGCGCACGGCGAAGAGGCCGGGGCGGCCCTGTTTGAGGAACCGGTAAACCGGGGCATATTCGTCGGCGCTGATGAAGCCGTCGTTGTTGGTGTCGACGATCGAGAAGACGCCCTGGACCAGAACGTTTGCTTCCTTGCGGCTGATCCGGCCATCCTTGTTCGTATCCTGCTCGGCGAGCAGCTTCTCCCAGGTGGGAATGGGCTCTTCGCCAATGCTGTAAGACATGGCGTAGATCACGCCGTCGCCGATCACGGGCGAGGGACAGATGCTGACGGCTTCCAGTCCGCTGCAGCGCCAGCGCTCGGCGCCATCCTTGAGGTCGTACCCGGCCAGCATAACGCTGCCGGCAACGACGACTTCGTCCACGCCGTCGTGGCTCCAGGCGATCGGGGTGGTATGGCTGGAGATGAACTGCGGGCGGGGCGCTTGCCAGAGGATGTCGCCAGTGGCGGGGTTGAGCGCAATCAGGATCGAGGCCCAGTGTTCCTGGTCGCAGTTGAGGATGAGTTTGCCGCCGGCGAGGATGGGCGAGATGCCGCTGCCGTGGCGGACGTCGCCCAGGGGCAGCGACTTGCGCCAGAGTTCCTTGCCGTCCAAGTCATAGGCGGCCGCTCCGAAGGAGCCGAAGAAGACGTAGACGCGCTGGCCATCCGTGGTGGGAGTCGCGGTGGCGAGGGAATTGACGCCGTTGATTCGCTCGAGTTTTTGCACTGCCACGGGCGTGCGCCAGAGCACGGTGCCATCGGCACGGGAGAGGCAGAGAGTCTCCAGTTTCCCGTTGGTGCCGGTGGTGAGGAAGATCCGGCCGTCCCAGATGCATGGCGCGGAATGGCCGGGCGGCAGGGGGGTCTTCCAGAGAAGATTGGTTGTCGGGCCGAATTCCGTGGGAGGATTCTGGCCGGCTGCGATGCCCAGGCCGCCCGGTCCGCGGAACTGCGGCCAGCGGGCGGCGGGTTCCGCGGCGGCCACGGTTATGCAGGGCAGCACCAGCGTCAGCGTGGCCATGGAGAGGAGTAATCCGCGTGTCATGTCCGCGGGAACATACCCGTCGCCGGTGGGACAGGCAAGACGGATCGACGTTGACTAACAATGGAAGGGGTTTTAGTGTCGTCTCTATACGGAACCGGTGTTGTCACGACTGGAGTTGGTAATGAAGAGTACGCGTAGGGCTCGCAGGATGTGTGTACAGGCGATAGAAGCGCTGGAGGATCGCCGTTACATGTCTGTGGACGATCAGTATGATCAGCCTCCCGATTCGAACAACACGTTTGCCACAGCTACATCGTTTGGCATGCTGGAGGGAGCCAATGCCGCCGAACATCTGGCCTCCCTGAACGACGACTGGTACAGCTTCCAGATGGGCAAGAAGGGCGCTGACGGCAATTACGTCTCCATTGACTTCCAGAACAGCCAGGGTGACCTTGATTTGGCGGTGTATAGCAGCAGCGGCCGGTTGCTGCGCTACTCGCAGACGGTGTCAAACGAGGAAAAGGTTTCATTATCGGGCCTCGCGGCGGGAACCTATTACATCTATGTCTATGGGTTCAAGGGCGCCAAGAATCCGGATTACACGCTGAACATCGACACGCCGGTGCTGACAATCCCGCCGGACGCGTACGAGCCCAACGATACGCTGGATCAGGCCAGCGATCTGGGGATCGTCTCTGGCGCCAAGACGATCGATAATCTCACGATCAGCAGCGCGGCCGACCAGGACGTGTTCAAGTTCACGACCGTTTCGCAGGCGACGACGGCCGATTATGTGCAGATCAATTTCGCCAACGCCCAGGGCGACCTGGACCTGGCGATCTACGATGACGCCGGCAACCTGCTGGGCAAGTCCAACGGCAATGGCAACAGCGAGACGATCTACCTGAACGGCCTGGCGCCGGGCACGTACGTGGTGCAGGTCTATGGATACAACGGCACTACGAATCAGTACTCCCTGACGCTCAACACGCCGGCGTCGTCGATCGCTCCGGACGCGAACGAGCCGAACGACACGATGAACGCCGCCACGGACTTGGGCACGCTGTCCGGGCCGTCGAGCCTGCCCAATCTGTCGATTCATTCGACAACGGATGTGGACTACTACAAGTTTACGCTTGGAGCGGCGGGAACGAGTGCGAATTACCTGCAGATCGACTTCTCCGACGCCACGGGCGACCTGGACATGCAACTCCTGGATGCACAGGGCCACGTGGTGGCGACCTCCAACGGCACCAGCGACTCGGAGCGCGTGAGCCTGAATCTGCCGGCCGGGACATACTATGTGGGCGTCTACGGCTACAGTGGAGCAACGAATACCTATGCGATGACGATCGACGCGCCCGTGTCCGGGCCGGTGCAGCCGGATGCATATGAAGCTCAGGAGGAGATCCACCTCAGCCAGAACCAGACGGTGACCGGGCTGTCCATTCACGATCCGGCGCAGAACGGCGGCGCCGGCACGCGCGCCGATACGTTCACTTTCACCACGCTGGCGACGGGCGGACAATCCGACTTTGTGAGCATCAGCTATTCCGCATCGCAGGGGCTGCTGAAGATCATCCTTCAGGACGCGAATCACAATACGTTGAAGACGACGGCCGGCAGCGGTGGCGATCAACTGATCTCGCTGGCCGGGCTGGCCAAGGGCACGTACTACGTGGTTGTGGACTCGCAGAACGGCGGGACAAATCCGAGCTATTCCTTGACGATCAACGCCGCATTCCAGGATACCAGCACCCTGCCGCTGTGGACGGTGCTGGTCTACATGGATGGCGACAACAACCTCGAGCAGAACGCCATCTACAACCTGAACCAGATGGAGGCGGCGGCCACCAATGCCGACATCCAATGGGGAGTCGAGCTCGACCGGATCCCGGGATACGACTCCACCAACGGCAATTGGACGGACACGCGCCGCGGTATCGTACGGCACGATGCCAACATGCAGAGCATTTCTTCCTTGCTGACGTCCGTCGGCGAGAAGGATATGTCCAACCCACAAACCCTCTCTGATTTCCTCAGTTGGGGCGTGTCGGCGCTGCCGGCGCAACATTATGCCCTGGTGATCTGGGACCACGGCGCGGCGATCTATGGCGCCTCGTATGACGATACGACCAACAACGATGTGGGCTTGTCGCTGCCGGCCATGCGGCAGGTGCTGGCGGCTTCGCCGGCGCATATCAGCGTGCTGGGGTTTGACGCGTGCCTGATGGCGACCGCGGAGGTCGTTGATGCCGTCGCCCCGTCGGTGGATTACCTGGCCGCGTCGGAGGAGACCGAAGGCGCGGACGGCTGGGACTACACGAAACTGGCACAGGATCTGGCGGGGATGACCGATGCGCGGTCGTTCGCCAACACGATCACCCAGTCGGGAAGAACCAACAGCGAACTGGCGACATTCTCGACAGTGCAGGCCAGTGGCAACACGCTGGACGCGGCCATCGCCGGGTTCGTGTCGGCGGTGATGAATACGGCAACATCGGCCGATTTCGCCAATCTCGACGCCGCGCGATCCGCGTCGGCCAGTTATGCCTACTCGTTTATGCACGACATCGGATCATTTATGCAGAACGTCAAGGCGTACGTGTCCAATAACTCGATCAAGATGGCGGCCGATGCCGTTCTGGCGGCGCTCAGCAACGCGGTGGTGAACAATTATTCCGATGCGGGAAAGGGCGGCACGGGTCTGACGATTTACCTGCCAGCGCCCGAGGACGGGATCGAATCGACCTACGGCAACCTGCCGTTTGCCCAGCAGACGGGCTGGCTGCAATATCTACAGGCCGTGCGTAACCGCGTCTCGCCGGCCAGCCGCACGGTGGGCCCGCGCGATTGGGCCGAGTCCAACGACGTTCGCTCGACGGCCACGGACCTGCACACGCTGGCCGCTCACGGGATGGCGTTTCCGAACCTGTCGATCAACACGCCAACGGATGTGGACTGGTATCATTTCACGACGACGACAGACGGCGGCGCCGCCGACAAGGCGAGCCTCAGTTTTTCCAATGCCACGGGAAACCTGGACCTTTATCTTTATGACTCGCAGGGCAACCTCCTGGGTTCGTCGACGGGCACGGGCAACAGCGAGTCCGTGTCGCTCACTGGCCGGCCCGCCGGCGATTACTATGTGAAGGTCGCCGGCGCCAGCGGCAACACGAATCCAAACTACACGCTGGTCGTGGATGCACCGTCGCCGATCGGGGGCACGGGCGACTGGGCGGAGAACAACGACACGAAGGAGAAGGCCTACACACTGCCCGTGGGCACGCCGGAGGGTGGTCTGACGCTGACCAGCGGCGATGTGGATTGGTATCGCTTCCAGGTGGACCGGCTGCCGGCGCTCAATCCGCTGGTGGTGACCGCGAGCTACGATGCGGCCGGGGGATCCCTGCAGATGACGCTATACGACACCGGCGGCAATGAGGTGGCGCATTCGTCGGCCGTCAGCGGCGGGCAGACGCTGAGCTATCCCTCGTTCACCGGCCAGGAATACCTGCTGGAAGTGACAGGCGCGCCGGCGGGCACGGACCTGCCGTACTCGATCCTGGCGACACACGATTTTTCGCAGACGCTCGCCGTGGACGCGGACCCACCGGCTGCGAAGCTGACGGCTCCGGCTGCGCCGAAGGATAAGGGCGTGTCACTGAACATTTACGTGACATATACCGATCCCTCCGGCGTGAACGCGAGCACGATCGGCAAGAACGACATCCGCGTGACCGGCCCGCGTCAGTTCTCGCAGTACGCCAAGTACGTGTCCAAGACGGTCACCGGCAACAAAGTTGTGGTGCGATACACGATCACCGCGCCCGGCGGGCGCTGGGATGCGACCGACCGCGGCACCTACACCGTGCAACTGATGGCCGGCCAGGTGAAGGACAATGCGGGTAATGCCAACCGTTCCGTGGTCCTGGGAACATTCAAGGTGTTTGCCAAGACGGCGGCGAAGTCGGCGTCGGTCGTAACGGTCGCCGTGCAGCCCGTGGCGATTACCGCGAGTGCGGCCCTGGCCTTGCCGGCGCGGCGCGTGAAATCGATCTTCAGCGATGAACTCGTGGGCGAACCTTGGAGTGCGGTGGCTTGACACGACTTTCCCATTGGCATCACAGTTCGCGTTGAGTTCCGACGTCCGTGCGAAGCGGTGAAGTGAGCGGCTTCCTTCCGTTGCGCGACATGGTGTCTGTGCCGCCGGTCGGCGTGTCCATGGAAAAGCGGCCTCGTGCGGCCGCACTCCAAAGGGCGATTCAGCGAACCACCGAGTGCGGCGGCGCATCAGGTGACACGCGGGCCGCACGCAATGTCCGCGGCAACACAAAGCATGCCGTCGCGACAATGGCCACAAACAGTAGTATCACCCCCATGCATCCGCCACCGGCTTGCTGTCCGCCGGGCATGGCCTCGACTGCTTCCTTGGCTTCTTTCAGGTCCACACCAGTAGCCTCACGGTAGAGCTTGATCGCCTCAATCTTCTTCCCCTCTTTCAGGGCGGCGACTACGCGCTGCCGGTCCGCTGCCGAGAGTCGGCCGTCGGCCGGCGCGTTGCCGCCGCCGGTCGCCAGCCAGGCGCTTCCCTCCGCCTCGATGCGCTCGACGGCGTCCTTGGCCTCTTTCAAGTCCGTGCCGGTGTATTCGCGGAACAGCTTGATCGCTTCGATCTTCCGCCCGGCACGAATCTGGCCTTCAATCTCCTGCAACTGCGCCTGCGACAATGTTTGCATCACCAACTCCTTGTGATGGGGCCTATTATGCACGCGACGCGTTGGACAGGTCAACGACATATGCCTTGGGGATATCGGCGGTCACGATCTCCCTCGCCAGATTCAAGCTCCGGACACTCCCGTCGAGAATCACGCTGTCGGCCGTGCAGATGATCTCCGCTTATCGCAGAAGTAGCGCATCCGGGTTGGGGACAATCTCGACGACAGGCAAGCGAGACTCCGGGTTGGTGCAAACCTCGGCAGCATGTTACCCTGAAGACCGTCCAGAGAATTCGCTATGGAAGGAAAAAGGGAAAAGAACGACGACAACAGGGAACCCGGCGCGGACTGGTTTGCGCGCGGGGCAGGGATGACACTCTGGGTTGTCGTGGGGCTATGTTGTGTGGCTCCGTTGATCTGGCTCATGCTGGAAATGGGGTCGTGGGACTTCTGGCGGAACGTGCAGTGGGACGGGTTTCGCTGGAAACTGCTGGGGCGGACATTGCTATACAACGGCGGAGCGGCCGTCGTCGCGGTATTGCTGGGACTGCCCGCAGCGATCGTCGTCGGCCGCGGGCGCGGCGTTGTCGCCAAGGCCCTGATGTTCCTGCTGCCGCTCGGGCTGGTGATGCCCTCGGTCGCGTACACGTACGGATGCGTTCAGGTGCTGCGATTGTGCGGGATCGTGCCATCGCCGGCATCCATCCCGGATGTGCTGCGATGTGTATGGACCTTGGCCGCCTGGCTGTGGGCGCTGCCGGCGCTGGTCATCGGCATGGCATTGCGCGGCCAGGACTCCCAGGTGCAGCAGGCGGCCATGCTCGACGGGGCGCTCTGGCGCGTGACGGGGCGATTGCTTATCGGCCCCATCGTCGCCTCGCTGGCGATGACGACGGCTCTGGCCGTGCAGGAGTTCGCGGTTTACGAGCGCACGGGGATCGTGGTCATCTCTACGGAAGTACGCACGGTCTTCGAGAGCGGCATCGGTTCCGGCGACAGCCCGGCCAACGTCGCGGGTGTTCCCGGCGGGGTCGGGCGGGATATGGACAACCAGGCCCGGCGGGCAGGCGCGGCGCTGGCGACGTCGTTGCCGATGATCGTGCTGGCGGCCTCGCTCACCGGAGTGGCACTGATCATCCTGCGCCGCAGTCGCTTCGCCGAATCGCTCGAGGCCGGCGGATTTCCGGAGTGCGTCGCGGCGGGTTGGCTGCCCAAGGTGACCACGGCGTTGCTGTGCATGCTGACCGTCGCGGTGCCCGTTGGCGCCATGGCACTCTCCATCTCACGGGATCGCTGGCAGCCCGACAGCGCCGGCCACGGCATCGTCACTCGCGCCTGGCTCTGGGCGGGCA
>JANYKD010000570.1 GCA_025361735.1 Phycisphaerales bacterium | reverse complement strand
TGTCGGCGCGGCATTCTGTGGAGCGAGCGGAAATGGTGTGTCCTGTATTGGTGGCGAAAGCCGCAAAAGCAGCGTTGGTAGGGACGGCTCGCCGAGCCGTCCGGGCTCGCCCGACAACGGCGGTTTCGGCGAAACCGCCCTACCTTCGTCAAGAATGGCGGCCACACGCCGATGAGGCATGAACGCCAAACGGGCTTGCGTTTGCCAGCAACTCGCGTAAAAGAAGGGCGTGCCTGACCTATCAATCAATCTTGCCGGTCTGACGCTGGCCAACCCGACCATGACCTGCTCGGGAACCTGCGGCTACGCTTTCGAGTACGCCAAGTACACCGACCTCTCCCGGTTCGGGGCCTTCGTCACCAAGTCCATCACCCGCGAAGAGCGCGAGGGCAATCCGCCCACGCGCATCGTCGAGGTGCGGGCGGGGATGCTCAATGCCATCGGGCTGGCCAACGTCGGGCTCGGCCGGTTTCTCAAGGAAAAGGTGCCGCAGCTCGAGAAGATGCCCTGCCCGGTGATCGTGAACGTGGCCGGGCACAGCTTCGACGATTACATCGAGACCTGCGCGGCCATGAACGGCATCGAATGCGTGCGGGCGGTGGAACTGAACGTCTCGTGCCCCAACGTGAAGGACGGGTTGACCTTCGGCACGAACCCGGCGCGGCTCAAGGAACTGACGGCGCAGGTGAAGAGCGTATTGCCGGCCAAGATCCTGATCGTGAAACTCTCGCCCAACGTCGAGGACATCACGGCCACCGCGCGCGGCGCCGTGGAAGGCGGGGCGCAGGTGTTGTCGCTGGTCAATACGTTTACCGCGATGGCGATCGACATCTGGAAGAAGCGGCCACGCCTGGCGAACGTGACCGGCGGCCTTTCCGGCCCGGCCATCAAACCGATCGCCCTGCACATGGTCAGCCGGGTTTACCGGCAGGTGGCCAAGGGCGCCGGCGTGCCGATCATCGGCATGGGCGGGATCCAATACTGGAGCGACGCCGTCGAGTTCATGCTGGCCGGGGCCACAGGCCTGGGCATCGGCACCTCGCTGTTCGTCGATCCGAACACGCCGGTCACCATCTGCCAGGGCATCGAGAAATACCTGGAAAAAACGGGCGTCGAGAAGTTGAGCGACCTGGTGGGGGCGTTGCAGATTTAGTTGATAGTTTATAGTTAATAGTTGATAGTTGGCAGAACAATGTCGTCCACTATCAACCATCAACCATCAACTATCAACTATCAACTATCCATTATCCACTACCCACTATCGACTATCGACTATCAACTATCAACCACCCTCAGGCCGCACGGCACAGGGGCGGCCGCAGATGGGCGGCAGGGGGCTGTCGGGCCGGCTGGTGAGTTCGAGGAAGCGGGCCATGATGCGGACGACCAGCTCGACACGGCTGTTGACGCCGAGTTTGTGGTAGAGGCGGTCCAGGTGTGTGTGGATGGTGTGGGGCGAGATGCCCAGCTCGGCGGCGATGTCTCCTTCCTTCTTGTCGGCGAAGATTTGACGGACGCACTGCACCTCCCGGCCGGACAGGCGCAGATCGCCGGCCAGAAGGTCCCATGCCTCGGGGCTGATGAACTGCTGCGTGGATGTGAGTGGACTCATAGCGCACCCTGATAAAAGATACCGGGGACGACTCGTGGCGAGGCGTCCCCGGCTGAATAAGAAACGGCGCATGAAAGCGCGCGTTTCACAGTATTTCGCCCACGAAGACCACACGCATGATTATGCGCCGCGCTGAAGGCGAACCCCAAGGGAATTCCGGCGTGATTGTGCGAGAATTTTGCGGCGCACAGAAGTGGTGGAAAAATATGCTTGAGCCCTGCGCTGGATTTGGTAAGGTAGTGCATTCGATTTGCGGGTGTAGCTCAATGGCAGAGCGCCAGCCTTCCAAGCTGGCTGTTGCGGGTTCGAGTCCCGTCGCCCGCTTTTCCTCCACTGTCAACATTTGGCCGCTCAATGGTACGCGTCGCCAGGACCATCGCATTGAGTGCTGCCGGTGCCCTCACCGGCAGGTTCGTCCCCCGGATTTCTGCCAGTGAGGGCACTGGCAGCACTTTCAGTGGCCAAATGCGGCGGCCTTGTATGCATCGCGACGATGCGCGATTGGCGGCGTCAGAGCGGTGCGCGGTAATTTGCCGGCTGGGGCGTCGAGCCCGCAGTTGGTGCGGTGAGATGCGGCCGGTTTGGTTATTGAGGACTGCGTTTGACTACGCAGTGGAGGAGATGAAGATCGCGGGCAGTTCAGGCAACGTTGCGTCGTGAGAAGAGGCGCCGGGCGTGGTCGCGAATTGACCACCATGCCGAAACCGCGAAGGGCGAATCCGCCAGGGCTCCGGGCGAGAAGGTCTCCGTGAGTTCACGGGCGTGAAGTGCCATGACCGCGGCGGCGGCACTGGGCGGCCGATTACCGGAATTCAGCGTGGTGAAGTTGGTCGACGTTGGAGCTGGCGCAACGTCGCCACCGATGGGCGAGAACTGGCTCAACGGGCACGAATACCCGGAGTATGCACCAACGAGCGGCAGGTGCTGCGGCGGCCGCGGCGAAACGGGGAAGCGTGTGTTGCTTTGCATAGCGGACTCCTAGTCTTCTCAATGGAACTCTAGGATACATTTCCTATCCGTGTGCGAATTTATCATTAGGATTGAGTTAACCCGCGCCGCAAGGCCAATTATCGGCCTGTTGACCGCGATGGGAGACCGGTCCGTGCAGGGGTTACCGCATATTTTGCAGATGGGCAGCTTGGCAGAGGGATGATTTGGCGAAGCTGCCGGGTGCGTCGCTCTGTGGATCAGCGAGTCCTTTGTTGTTGACAGGCGATGGATCGCATCCCATGATGCTCGCGTCGTTCATCCGGGTTGCGTCGAGGCTTGCTGTACATGGGGTCTGGCCGGGGTGGACCCCTAGTGCCGACGCCCTCGTCGGCGCATTTGCCATGTGCCGGGACCGGTGGCACATGTTCATCGGAATGGTTCTGGTCTGGAGGAGCGGGCTATGTTTTCACGATTGATGGCGAAGTGGCGTCGGGGTCGATCCGCGAAGGCGGAGCGTCCGTTGTTGGATGCGGTCTGTCAGCCGCTGGAGGGGCGTGTCTTGCTGGCGCACACGATCTATGTCGATGTGAATTCGCCGGCGACAAAGCCGAACGGGACGTCGTGGGGGAGTGCGTATGTCGAGCTGCAGCGTGCGCTGGGCACGGCGGTGTCGGGGGATACGATCCGGGTGGCGGATGGGACGTATACGCCGACAGGGGGCGAGTATCGGACGGATTCTTTCCGGATGAAGACTGGCGTGGGGATTTACGGCGGGTATGCCGGATATGGGGCCAAGAATCCGGACCTGCGGAGCGTGGCTGGGTATCCGTCAATTCTCTCGGCGGGCAACTGCTATCGTGCGGTGGTGGGCAGTGGCACGACGGCGACCGCGATTTTGGATGGGTTTACTATTTCTGGCGGCCATGCTGATCAATATGGTGGAAGCCTGGGTGGTGGTCTCTACATCGAGTGGGGTAAGCCAACGATACGCAACTGCACGTTTACTGGGAACACCGCTGAATACGGCGGTGGGGTGTATGCCGAGTCCTCCGCGCCCACGCTGATCCACTGCACGTTCAGCGCCAACACGGCCGACGATGGCAACGGCAGCGCTGAAGGTGGCGGCATGTACAATTCGGCCTCCTCGCCGACGCTGACTGACTGCACGTTCAGCGGGAACACCGCCAACGTTGGTGGCGGAATCTACAACAGATCCTCCTCGCCGAAACTGTCAAATTGCAGGTTCAGCGGAAACTGGGCGGATGCCGGCAGTACCGAGTCCGGTGGTGGCATGTACAATGAAGAGTCCTCGCCGACACTGACCAATTGCACGTTCAGCATGAACTTGGCCGGGCTGTACGGTGGCGCAATGTTCAACGAGGCATCCTCGCCGAAACTGACGAACTGCACATTCAGCGGGAATTCGGCCGACGATGGCGGCGGGATCTGCAATAACACATATGAATCACTAGCGCCTTCCTCGCCGACGCTGATCAACTGCGCGTTCATCGGGAACATTGCGGGCGGGGACGGCTCCGGAGGAGGGATCCGCAATAACGCCGCCTCCTCGCCGTCGCTGATCAACTGCACATTAAGCGGAAATACCGCTGCCCACGGCGGCGCGATGTCGAACGACTCGTCCAGCCCAACGCTGATCAACTGCATCCTCTGGGGCAACAAGGCCGCGGTTGGGCCGCAGATCGACGAGGTAGATGGCCGGACATCCGTCACCTATAGCGATATCCAGGGAGGCTGGGTCGGCAAGGGCAATATCCACGTCGATCCGCTCTTCGTTATCGCCCCTGGTCCCGGAGGCGATGGCGCGTTGGGCACGGACGGCGAGATCCTGGGCGACCTGCGGCTGCGAGCCTGCTCACCGGCGGTCGATGCTGGAGACAGCGACGCCGCGGGGTTGAGCGGCATCGCCAAAGACTTGCGTGGTGGCGCCCGTTTTGTGGACGTTCCCACAACTGCGGATACGGGCGCAGGCGACGGGCCGATCGTGGACATGGGAGCCTATGAGACGACGGCGGTCCTGGACGCGGAGGCGGGTGGGCCGTATCGCGTTAGCGCCGGTGGGCGCATCACGCTGTCCGGCCTCGGGGCGAGTAACCATGCGGGCGCGTTGAGCTATGCCTGGGATCTGGATGGCGACGGGGCCTACGATGATGCGGTCGGGCGGCAAGTCGTGTTCTCATCCGCCGGGATACACGCGCCGGCGACCGTGAAGATCGCGCTGCAGGTCAAGGATTCCATGGGCAGGAAGCGAACGGATTCGAGCACGGTCAAGGTGGTGGCGACGGTCCTTTATGTCGACGACTCGGCCAGCGGGAGCAATGACGGAAGCAGTTGGGCGAATGCCTTCCGCAGTCTGCAATCCGCTCTGAAAGGCGCGATTGCCGGCGATGAGATTCGTGTGGGCCAGGGAACCTACGTGCCAACGACCGGAACGGATCCCGAGATTTCGTTCCGACTTCGGAATGGGGTGAAGGTCTACGGTGGGTACGCCGGATACGGGGCCAGCAATCCAGATGCGCGGGATATCGCCCTGTGCCAGACAATTCTCTCGGGTGACATTGGTGGAATCGGGGACATCGGCGACAACAGCTATCATGTGGTTGTCGGCAGTGGAACCAATGCCACGGCCGTCCTGGATGGTGTCACGATCACGGGTGGCCGCGCCGATGCAAATGCGGTCTTGCCGAACGATCGTTACGGCGGTGGAATGTTCAACCTCACCGGAAGCCCCACCGTGGCCAATTGCACGTTCAGCGGGAACTCGGCCTACGATGCCGCGTATAACCTCGGTGGCAAGGGCGGCGGGATGTTCAACGGCTCCTCGTCCAGCCCTTCTCTAACCAGGTGCGCATTCAGCGGGAACTCGGCCGGCTGCGGCGGCGGGATTTACAACGACTCGTCTTCGCCAACGCTGACGAACTGCACGTTCAGCCAGAACTCTGGCGATAGCGGCAGCGGGATGTACAACGCCTCTGCCTCCAATCCAACGCTGAAAAGCTGCACGTTCAGCGGGAACACCGCCGGTGGACACGGCGGCGGGGTTTACAACGACGCCTCCTCGCCAAAGCTGAGCAAATGTACGTTCATCGGGAACTCAGCCAGCGGCGTAGGCGGCGGGATTTACAACGACTCGTCTTCGCCAACGCTGACGAACTGCACGTTCAGCGGGAACTCCTCCCATACCGGCGGCGGGATCTACAACCTATCTTCCTCGCCGGACATCAGCAATTGCATGTTCACCAGGAACCAAGGCGAGGGTGGCGCGGTACACAATTGCTCGTCCTCGCCGAGGCTGACCAATTGCACGTTCAACGGGAACTCTGCCAGCGATGGCGACGGCGGTGCGATCTACAACAAATTCTCATCCAAGCCGAAACTGACCAACTGCACGTTCAGCGGGAACTCATCCCGCTTCGCCGGCGGTGGGATGTACAACGACTCCTCCTCGCCGGACATGACCAACTGCACGTTCAGCGGGAACTCGGCCGGCAACTTCGGCGGCGGGATTTACAGCACGAACTCATCCTCGCCATCGCTGACCAACTGTGTCATCTGGGGAAATGCCGCAGAGACTGGATCGCAGCTCGAACAGTCGCGCAGCCGCAGTATCATTACCTACAGCGATATTCAGGGCGGCTGGGCCGGCAAGGGAAACATCAACACCGATCCGCTCTTTGTCCGTCTTCCAAGCGATGGAGCTGATGGCAAATGGGGAACGACCGACGATGACTACGGCGACCTCCGGCTGCAAGTCTTCTCGCCAGCGGCCGATGCCGGGAACAACGCCGCTTCGGGCTTGAGCGGCATCCATACCGACCTGGGCGGCGGCAGGCGTTTCCAGGATATGCCGACCACACACGACAAAGGCGCGGGCACGGCACCGATCGTGGACATGGGGGCGCATGAGGCGGCGGCGGCGTTGACTGCAGACCCATGCGGGCCATACATCGCGATTCGGGGGAGAGATCTGCAATTGAGAGGACGAGGCGCCAGCAACAAGGCGGGTCCGTTGACATATGCCTGGGAATGGACGGGAGACGGAAAGTTCGATGACGGCCGCGGGTCCAATCCGGTGTTTCCGGCATCAAGCGGGGCTTTGCCTTCCATCGTCAGAGTGTCACTGCGCGTAACCGATGCGGCATCACACAGTGTCATCAGCACCAGCACGGTCACGATTCTGCTTCCCGTAGTATTTGTCGACGGCAGCGTAGTCGGGGGCAGCGGGGATGGAACGAGTTGGGCAAACGCGTTCACCAGCCTGGCGACGGCGCTTGGCCAGGCGGTGGCGGGCCAGGAAATCCATGTAGCCGGTGGGACATACACACCCACGGACATGATGAACAGTTACGTGAGCTTTCAACTCAAGAGTGGAGTGGCCGTACTGGGCGGGTATGCCGGAGCCGCCGATCCGACCGCTCGAGACATAGCCGCGTATCCGACGATTCTTTCCGGCGATATTGGGGCAATCGGAAACAACCGGGTCAACAGTCGTCATGTGGTCGTGGGCAGCGGAACGAACCACACCGCCGTCCTGGATGGCTTCACGATCACTGCGGGCAACGCTGACCCTGGTGACTATTATCCCAGTGACGGGGGTGGGATGTATAACTTGTCTGGTAGCCCGACACTTAACAACTGCTCATTCATCGGGAATAAGGCGAGTTCCGGCGGCGGCATGGCGAACGTCTCGTCGGCGCCGACGTTGACCAATTGCTTATTTAGCGGGAATTCGGCTGCATCGGGCGGGGGCATGGCGAACGACTCGTCGGCGCCGACGTTGATCAACTGCTCGTTCGCCGGCAACACGGGAGGCTTCGGCGGCGGCATTAGGAATGTGTCGTCGACGCCGACGTTGACCAACTGCTCTTTCACCGGGAACACGACCGACAATTCCGGCGGAGGGATGGAAAACTATTACTCAAATGCCACGCTTATCGACTGCTCGTTTAGAGGGAACACGGCGAGCGATCATGGCTATGCATATGGCGGCGGGATATGCAACCGTTTCTCTGGGCCAACGCTGGTCAATTGTTCGTTTAGCGGGAATGCGGCCGACGGCTACGGCGGCGGGATGTACAATAGGTCCAGCAGCCCGACGCTGACCAACTGCACTTTCAGCGGGCATGCGTCCGCCTCTGGCGGCGCGATGTACAACAGGCGTTACCGCTCTTCCTATGAGGATCAGGTATCTTACGGCGATTACTCCAATCCGACTCTGACCAACTGTATTCTCTGGGGCAACGGCAATTCGCCGATCGCCAGTAGCGACAATGGTCCCGACGCGTTCCCTGTCATCCACAGCGATATCGAGGGTGGCTGGACTGGTGACGGAAACATCAATGCCGATCCCGTCTTCATTCGAAATCCTGCTTCGGGTGCCGATGGCAAGTGGGGCACGACCGACGATGATTATGGCGATTTGCGATTGCAGGACACGTCGCCCTGTATCGACGTAGGCAGCACCAGCGCCGTGCCGACAGACATCACGGTTGACATGGCCGGGAATCCGCGGCTTGCGGATGCGGCGGATGTTGCCGGGGCCAATGTGGACATGGGTGCGTATGAGTTTGCCGGTGCTGCGTTTCCGGCGTTGTCGGTCAATGATGCTGCGGTGGCGGAAGGTAATAGCGGGACGACGAAGCTGGTTTTCACGGTGACGCTGTCGGCCGCCAGCAGCGACGCCGTCTCCGTGCAATACGCCACGGCGGACGACACGGCGACGGCCAACTCGGACTACCTGGCCGCGAGTGGTACTATTAGGTTTGATCCGGGCCAGACGAGCAAGACGATTCAGGTGTTGGTCAAGGGTGACCGTATTCTTGAACCAAGCATGAGGCTCAGCGTGAAACTCACCAGCCCCGTGAATGCTCTTATAGCGCGGGCCCAGGGTACTGGGAAGATAGTTGACGACGACGCCCCTGAAGTTCCCGGAATTGCCGTTGCGACGGTGAGTCCGGCGGCTACGATCAAATCCGCGCAGGCGGCGGTCATGCAATTCGGGGTGGTGGATGTGGGTGCGGCCGGACCGCAAAAGGAATTCCAGGTGACCAATACGGGGACGGCGAGCTTGATTCTCGGGAAGGTCAGCGTGCCGGATGGATACCAACTGGTGGACGGGCTGGTGGGGACACTGGCGCCGGGGAAATCGGATGTGTTTGCCATCAAACTGGTGACCAGGAAGGCGGGGAAGTATGGCGGGGTGGTGAGCTTTGGGACGAATACGGCAGGAAATATGTTTCGGTTCTCGATCAGCGGGACGGTGAAGTGAGGGTGGCGGGGTTGGCTGTGGATGAAGGCCCTGACTGTAGTGCGGTTGGCATATGTTGTAGCCGCGATGGTCCATCGCGGTTCTTCGGTTGGCGAGGCGGGATCGATTCGCTTAAGCGAACCGTACTGGCGCTCACCCCGGCCCTCTCCCGAAGGAGAGGGAGAGTTGACGCCGCGGAGTACCGCGGCCACGGGCTGGAAGCACGTGCCACCAGGAGGGGGGGTATTGAGATTTGGAATTTGAGATTTGGAATTTCGGATTTCAGATTTGAGAGAGGAGATTTGGGAGAGGAGAAAGGAGATATGCGAAGGCGTCGCCGTGGTGATCGGCGCGGTCAGGCGGGGGTGATCACGGGGTTGCGGAAGGCGAGCAGGCGCAGGGAATTACAGACGACGACCACCGTCGAGCCTTCGTGAAGGAGCACGGCCACGGTGAGGTTGGCGAAGCCGAAGGCGGCCATGGGGCCGACGATGGCGATCACGCCGATGGCGATCACCAGATTCTGCACAATCAGTGACCGGCTGCGGCGCGAGAGGGCGATGGCGAAGGGGAGTTTGCCGAGGTCACTGGCCATGAGCACGACGTCGGCCGTTTCCATGGCGATGTCGGAGCCGGCGGCGCCCATGGCGATGCCGACGGCCGCCTGGGCGAGAGCAGGGGCGTCATTGACACCATCGCCGACCATGGCGACGTGGCCGAACTGGCGGGACAATTCGCGCAATGATTCGAGCTTCTGCTCGGGCAAGAGGCCGGCCTGCACTTCGTCGACGCCCACCTGTTTGGCGATGGCCTGGGCGGCCAGGACGTGGTCGCCGGTGAGCATGACGTTGCGCTTGATTCCCAACTGCCGCAGGTGGCGGAGCACGTCGGGGGCGTTCTCTCGGGCGTGGTCGGAGAGGCCGATCAGGCCGATCAATTTGTCGTCGCGGCCGACGAGGACGATGGCCCGGCCCTGGCCGGCAAGTGCGTCAATGCGGGCGATAAGGGCGGGGTCGGCGACGCTGCCGCCGGTGATGATTTCGTGCTTGCCGGCGGCGATGCGCTGGCCGTCGATGCGGCCAAACGTGCCGAGGCCGGCGTGCTGGCCGACGTCGGTGGCCTCGCGGATGACGCAGCCGCGGGTCTTGGCTTCCTTGACGATGGCGGTCGCCAGCGGATGGACGCTGTGGACCTCGACGGCGGCGGCCAGCGCGAGGACTTCGTTCTCGGTGGCGTCGGCGAGGGGGATGACATCGCTGACGGTGAGATGGCCGACGGTGAGCGTGCCGGTTTTGTCGAAGGCGATGGCCTGCACTTCGCCCATGTTTTCCAGATGCATGCCGCCCTTGATGAGGACGCCGTCGCGGGCGGCGCGGGCGATGCCGCAAAGGATGGCGGCCGGAGTGCCGATGGCCAGCGCGCAGGGCGAGGCGGCCGTGAGGAAGGCCATGGCCCGGTAGAACCACGTGCCCCAGATGCCGTGGAAGAGCAGGGGGGGCAAAAAGACGATGAGCGTGGTGGCGATGAACACGGAGGGGACATACCAGCGCTCGACCTTGTCGGTGAAGACCTGGGTGGGGGACTTGGTGGTCTGGGCTTCCTCGACGAGGCGGATGATCTTGGCGAGCGTGCTTTCGCTGGCCAGGCGCGTGGCGCGGACGATGAGGCGGCCATCGTTGTTCATGGTGCCGGCGAACACCTTGTCGCCGGTGGTCTTTTCCACGGGAACGGATTCGCCGGTGACGGCCGACTGGTCCAGCGAGGAGGAGCCCTCGACGATTTCGCCATCGACAGCGACGCGGTCGAAGGGGCGGACGACAACGCGATCGTCGACCAGGAGGTTCTCGACGCGCACGGTCTCGGTGGTGCCGTCGGGATTGAGGCGCAGGGCGATCTCGGGGGCAATCTTCGACAGGGCGTTGATGGCGCTGCGGGCGCGTTCCAGGGCGATGTGTTCGCCGGCGCTGCCGAGGCCGAACAGGAAGAGGAGCAGTGCTGATTCTTCAAAGTGGCCGAGGTAGGCGGCACCGGCGGCGGCCGCGAACATGAGCACGTCGACGTCGAGTTTGAATCCGCGCAAGGCCTCGATGGCGGTGGCGAAGGTCCTGGTGCTGGAGAGGATGGCGCTGGCGGCCAGCAGGCTGATTCGCAGCCATTGCGGGCCGTGGAAGACACTGACGAGGAATCCCGCCAGCAGCAGAGCACCGGCGAGGGCGACGAGCGAGATCTCGGAGTGTTCGCCGAGCCAGTCGACGAGGTGGCCGAACTGCGGCATGCCGGAGATGGCGGTGGGCTTTCCCGCGGGTTCGGCGATACGGGCGGCTTCAGTGATACGCGCGGCTTCGGTGACGGTGTCCACGCCGCCGGCCGCGTTCTGGCTGCGGACGTGATAGCCCATTTTCTCGATGCGGCTGACGATTTCCGGCAGGGGCCAGACCTCGGGGTCGAACTCGAGTCTGACGGCGCCGCTGGCGTAGGATGCGGCGGCGAAGACGCCATCGAGGCCCCTGAGCGTGGATTCGATGCGTCGTTCGCAGGTTTGAGAGGTCATGCCCTCGATGTTGAGCATGACGCGGGTTCGGCCGGTGCAGAGGCAGGGTTCGACGCGGAGCAACTCGGCCTGGAGTTGGGTGAGGGTGAGCAGGCTGGGGTCGTAGGAGAGGCGGAGTGTGGCGCTGTCGCCATCGGCGTCGGTCTCGATGTCATGGATGCCCGGCCGCCAGCCGATGCGTTCCCTGACGCAGGTGGCGCACTTGGCGGCATTGCCTTCCGGATTGCCGAGACAGAGCCGCATCGGCAGCTTGAAGGGGATCTCGAGAACGGCACTCTTCATAGGCAGAACTCCGCAACTGTTGTGGTGCGACCCCTGTAGAATACGGCATCTGTGGCCGGGAAGCGAATGGCGATTGGTGACGCCAATTCGGCCGGGAATTCATGAATAACCAGTACTGATACAAGTCGTTATTTGACAGTATTTTACAAACGCATAGACGCGGGGCGTGGTGTGGCTTTGGAGTGCAATTTGTGCGATAATGCCGACTTCGATTTTGCCTGCGGCGGAACGGTATTCGTTGCGGGCTGGAACGGCTGGTGTGGCGGGTTGCACGGAAGGTCCGCCGCGGCGAACAGGATGGAGTTTTTTCAGATGTCCGATACGAATGCGAATCCGGATCCGAATGCAAACACGCAGGAATATAACGAGAGCACGATTCAGGTGCTCGACGACGTGGAACATGTCCGCAAACGGCCGGCGATGTACATCGGCGACACGACTTCGCGCGGCCTGCACCACCTGATCTGGGAGATCGTCGACAACTCGGTCGATGAGGCGCTGGCGGGGCACGCCAAGACCATCAAGGTGGTGCTTAATCAGGACGGTTCGTGTACGGTATCTGACGATGGTCGCGGCATCCCGGTGGGTATTCATCCGACGGCGGGGGTGCCCACGGTGGAGGTGGTTCTGGCCACGCTCGGCGCCGGCGGCAAGTTCGAGCACAACGAGAACTCGGCGTATCGGACCTCGGGGGGGCTGCATGGGGTGGGCGCGTCCGTGGTCAATTTCCTGTCGGAATGGCTGGAAATCGAAGTTCTGCGTGATGGCAAGTGCCATCACATGGAGTTTGAGCGCGGCCGAAAGAGTGCGGATCTGAAGGTGGTTCCGGCGGTGGGCTGGTCGAGCGCCACGGGCACGCGGGTCACGTTCAAGCCGGACGTCCAGATATTTCCGATCATCGACTTCAGCTATGACATCCTCGCCGGGCGCATGCGGGAAATGGCCTACCTGAACGAAGGCCTGCACATGGTCATCGAGGATGAGCGGACCGGCAAGAAGGATGCGTTTAAGTACACGGAGGGGCTGATTGAGTTCATCCGGCACCTCAACGATGGCAAGATCGCGCTGCTGCCCAAGCCGATCTATTTCCGCAAGGAAGAAGCGGTTACACGGCTGGTTGTTGAAGTTGCCATGCAGTACAACGATGGCTACAATGAGACTATCTTTTCCTTCTGCAATAACATTAATACCCACGAAGGTGGCACGCACCTGTCGGGGTACAAGACGGCGCTGACGGGATGCATGAATCGCTACGCCGAGAAGGCCGGGTTTCTCAAGAACGAATCCCGGCCGTCGGGCGACGACCTGCGCGAAGGCTTGACCGCGATCATTTCCGTCAAGGTTCCCGAGCCGCAGTTCGAAGGCCAGACCAAGACCAAACTGGGCAACAGCGAAGTCGAGAGTTTCGTGCAGGGCGCGGTCAGCGAATTTCTCGGCAGCTATCTCGAGGAGAACCCGAAGGAAGCCAAGTCGATTGTGGAGAAGGGGATGCTGGCGGCCGAGGCGCGAGAGGCGGCCCGCAAGGCGCGCGAACTGACGCGGCGCAAGAACTCGCTCGACGGCGGCGGGCTGCCGGGCAAGCTGGCCGACTGCCGTTCCAAGAGCAATGAGGACACCGAGTTGTTCCTGGTCGAAGGTGATTCCGCAGGCGGGTCGGCCAAGCAGGGCCGCGATTCGAATATCCAGGCCATCCTGGCGCTCAAGGGTAAGATCCTCAACGTCGAGAAGGCCAATCTCGTGAAGATGCTCAATCACGAGGAAATTCGCACCATCATCCAGGCGATGGGGTGCGGCATCCGCGAGGAATTCGACCTCGAGAAGCGCCGCTACGGCAAGATCATCATCATGACCGACGCCGACGTCGACGGTTCACACATCCGCACGCTGCTGCTGACGTTCTTCTTCAGGCACATGACGCAGTTGATTACGGCCGGCCGCATGTATGTCGCCCAGCCGCCGCTGTATCTGGTGACCCGCAAGAAGAAGAGCGAGTATGTGCTGAACGAGCGGACGATGCGCGCCAAACTGAGCGAGTTGGGTCTGGAGGGCACGAAGCTGATCATCCGCGACGACGAGGGAATTGAGACGTCCCGACTGGGCGGAGAGGATCTTCGACGTATTCTCGACTTGCTGGGCAAGGTCGAGGAACTGGTGCGGGTGGTGCAGCGGCGCGGCATCGATATCGTTGAGTTCCTTTCCAAGCGGGACTCGGCGGGGCGGCTGCCGCTGTATCGCGTGGTGGTGGACGGGCACGATCAGTTCTTCCTGTCGGCCGACGATCGTGATGTGTTTCTGGCGGAGCAGGGATTGCTGCTGGACACGACGGCGCCGGCCGAGGTTGTGGCAGCGCCGGCCGAGGCGGTGAAGAAGTCTGAGGACGAGGCCGCCAGCCGGCTGCAGAAGAGCCAGGAATTGCACGAGGTGAAGGATCTGGAGAAGTATTTCGCCCAGCTCGAGAACTTCGGCCTGCTGACGGACGACTATTTCCTGGTTCAGGAGGAATCCGTGAGCGGCGAGAAGCTGCTGACACGGTATGCCCTGGCCAACGAGGCGGAAGTGGTGAACGTGGCCGGCGTGTCGCAGATCGTGCCGGAGATTCACCGGTTGGCGCGTAAGAACATCGAGATCAAGCGATTCAAGGGCCTGGGCGAGATGAACGCGGAGGAATTGTGGGAGACGACGCTGGATCGATCACGCCGGGTGCTTCTGCGGGTGACATTGGAGCAGGCGAGCGAGGCCGAACAGCTTTTCTCCGTGCTGATGGGCGAGGATGTGGAGCGGCGGCGGCGGTTCATTGAGGAGCACGCGCTGGAAGTGAAGAATCTGGATGTGTGATGGGTCCGGAAGCAGGAATTCGGAGCGCAACGACAACGACGACGCGAAACGGTCGGCTGAGGTGGTCGTGGCTTAGCGAGCCTTCGGTACGAATTACAGGTAGATGAAATGTTATTGCCTTCGCTTGGACTATGTCGTATATTTTGAGTTACAGGTTCTGGAAGGTCCGTTTGAAGAGGGTGCATGGTTGAGGCTGTGAGGGCCTCCGAGATGTTGGCGCGAGTGTTGGAAATAGATCATATCCCATGCATCTGTAATGAGTTATGTCATCCGCGATTGTGTACCAGCGGGGTCCGCAACACGGGAATTGGCTTCGGCGAGCGTGGCCTGAAAGGCCGCGACGTCGACATAACATGAGAGGGCTCCACGCATGGCCAAGTGGAGAGCGTCTCAAAAATTCTGGTCGATTTTTGCCACGACGACGGACAGTCCGCGTTCGTGGTTTCTTGTTTTTGACAAACCCGTAATCATTGCGTCGTTTGAGCGCGAACACGCGGCCCGGTCGGGGTTCATTTGTTCGCATTGAGTTAGTGCAGATCCGTTGTTATCGAACGCGAAAGTCGCCTTATCAGGAGAGTAGCCAATGTCTAAGAGCACCCAAACCGCCGGTACGAGCAACAACATGAATAATGTCAGCAATGTCAGCGGCAAATCGCGGAAGAATGTTCGCAAGGTTCGCAGGGCTCTCTGGCTGGCGGCCGTCCTGGGTGCGGGCCTGCTGAATCCCATGCGGGCATCGGCGGACTTCACTTTCGATGCGGCGACGGGAACGGCTGGTATACAGGATGGAGCGGGGGCGTGGGACGGATCGACGTCGAACTGGTGGAACAGTTCAACGTCCACAGACGTTTTGTGGCCGAACAACAATACGACGATCGCGGTGTTCGGCGGCGGGACGAGTGGGACCGCCGGCACGGTGACCCTCGGCGCCGTCACGGCCAACGGGATCACGTTCAATGCGCCCTTTGCCGGCAGCTATACATTGACCGCCGGCACGCTCACGCTCGGGGGCACCACGCCCACGATCACGACGGCGCTAAATACGACTGCCACGATCAGTTCTGTCATCGCCGGAACCGGCCTGACCAAGGCGGGTCCCGGAACGCTGGTCCTCAGTGGCGTGAACACATTCACCGGCGACATCAATCTCAGCGGCGGCGTTCTGCAAGTGGCGATGGCGAACGGGATTACCGGAAACCTCGGTTCGGTCGCCACTCCGGCCACCCTGTCGAAGACGGTATTCATCACCAACGGAGCGGTGTTCCGCTCGACCACCACGTTTAACGATAACACCGGGTCCGCCACCGTGCTGCAGCTTGTTTTCAACATTGGCACAGGC
>JANYKD010000561.1 GCA_025361735.1 Phycisphaerales bacterium | reverse complement strand
CGCCCGCGGCCAGCAACCAGGCGTAGAAAGCCTGTGTCCGCGGAGCCGCCAGTATAGCCGGCAGAGGAAGCGTAAGAGCGAACCAGGCCAGCCAGGCCAGCGCGGTCATGATGCCCCATCCGCCGAACCTTGCCCACCATTCAAGTTCGTTGTCGCCGGTCGCCAATTGGCGCGAGCGCGTCTGGAAACCCGTGACGAGCCCGACATAGAGTGTGCATCCGGCGCCGATCGAGAGGAGTATCCAGGGCACCGCGAACACGGCGAAAACGGTCTCATAGAGCCGATTGTCGGGCCGGCCACCCGACTTCCCGGCCGGGAGAGCGATGCCAAGCCAGACGTAGAAGCCGGCGTGGGACTCTTGGGGATTCCCGGATTTCGCTGCGCCTGCGGGCAGGTCGGCCGAAGCACCCAGACTGATGGCTGCGGGAGCGATGCCCGGTTGCTCGCTTGCCAGCCGTGTCTCAAGTTTCTGGGCCAACCCCACGCCCGCCCAAAGGAGCAGCCCGGTTACGATGCCACCGAGAGAACCGAATGCAATACAACGACCCCATCGCCGGAACTCTCGGCCACACTGTGCCATTGCCGCGGGGACAACGCCAAGCACGCCACCCAATACCAACAGCCATGTCACACGGATCGTCCATTTGCCGGAGAATGCCGAGAGCGCCATCAGCACGGCGCCGAGATTCAAGGCCAGACCGCGCCACCAGGCGGTGCGGTAGAGCCAGCGCAGGAATCGGTGCCGGCAAAGTTCACGGAACACCCGGTACTTGTAGAGCCACACGAAA
This sequence comes from Phycisphaerales bacterium, assembly GCA_025361735.1. GTDB lineage: Bacteria > Planctomycetota > Phycisphaerae > Tepidisphaerales > Tepidisphaeraceae > JANYKD01. The sequence goes on along the minus strand of JANYKD010000561.1, from coordinate 8,294 downwards.
CAGCGTCGCGGGCAGCGAGACCGGATGTGGAATGCTTTGAGCAGCGTGTGAATCCGGCGTCGGGCGATCGGATTCTGTTGGCCGAGTTGCCACCATGGTGACTGGGCTAGACCGGCGCAGCCCAGGCCGCACAAGGCCAGCAGCGTGCCGGCTCCGACAAACCAACCTGCAGTCGCGGTGCCGCGATCCGACATCCAAATGTGGGCCATGACGAATACCCGGGGCAGCGCCACCAGGGCCACGAGTATTGGAACCAGAAACAGCCAGTAGAGCAGCAGATTGCGCAGGTAGCTTGAAATCAGCGTCCAGGTGTCCATCGAGGACACACCGAGTCGGGGGCTGAGGTAATTGCTGTATCTCCGGAGATGCCGGATGGGGCTGTCCACTTCCGGGTCGTCCGGCGGCAGTGAGCCTCCGGCGGGAGTCTTTCTGGACAACGCATTGAACACCTCGGCCCGTCCCGAACGCTGGAACCAGGTGGAGAGAAATGAGCCGATGTACCCGCCGCCTGAGACTGTAGAGAGGAAGTGAAAACGACCCAGCAGGTTTCGTTCGGCCAGTGCCTGCAGCACACCGAGCCCGAAAGTGGCACTGCGGATGCCGCCGCCGGAAAGACAGAGCGCGCTGCGGCAGTCGGCATCAAGACAATTTGCAGGCTCGACAGAGCCGCTCTCGTCTGCGTCGAGCGGCGAATCCGCAGACAGGCTGGGAGGAGCTTTCGAATACTTGTGGATCCAGTCGTAGACCTCTCGAATCGTTACATGCGCCGTGTCCGGAATATGTCGGTCGGGGTCGTGTTCGAGCAGCCAATTCCACTCCCGCGCAAGGACTTCGGGCAACTTGAGATGCCGGCCCAAGGCGGGACCGCGAATGGTGTGCGTAGAATCCGGCACAGAGGCCGGCGGTGCTTGGTTCGACATGGCATCACCCACCGTAATGGGTGAAGACTACCAAGCGGTCGAGTTGGAAATCAACAGAAATCTAATTCGGCAAAGGTTTTATGTACACGGTTGCGGAGTAACGTCCCTTGGCCTCGAAAGGCTGGCTCAGCGGGCCGACATCTTTGGCCGAGTGGAACTTATTACCGATGGCCGGGATCGCGTGCAGGATCGAGATATCGCCGGCGGGGAACGTCTCCACGGCTTTCGCCCACAGGCTAGCCGGCGTGACATCCGTGCCGACGCGCCAGTAGAGAGCAGGATCGTCCATGACGACGACCAGCGAGCCGGTGGGGCTGGCGAGTTTGACCCAGCGGACATCGGCGAAATAGCCGCGGAACTCGGGGTATTTCCAGAGCGAGTGGCCGGTGAGCGTCTGGTTGTAGTCGGTGCTCCACAGGCCCAGCGTCGGGCCATCGAGGCGATTCTGCCAGACACGATAGGGGCCGTGGCCGAGCCAGGTTTGGGACTTCATCTGCTCTTCGGGGAAGTCGAAGGTGATGCCGAGGTAGTCGAACTTACCTTGGGCGGCGTAGGAGTAGTCGAGGCGCAGCCAGCCGGAGGGGAGCAGGGTCCATTTTGCTTTGAGGTCGAAGTCGCCGTCGTAGGCGGCCTCGACAATGTGGCCGGTGGGATCGTCGCGATGGGTCAACGAGGTGAGCTTACCGGGGCGGGTTGTGGGGCGCGGACCGTTGGTCAAAGGCAGCGCTTTGTCTCCCGCCGACAGGGAGACAAGTTGGCCTGTGGACTTCGTGAATTTCACGGTCGTGCCGGCGGCGGAGAGCGAGAGGGTGTCGGCATCGTCGTTGGCGATCACTTTGCCTTCGCCGGGCCTGACGATCTGATCACGGATGTAGCCGGAGGCTCGCAGGGGGAACACCCAGGTGTAGAGTTCGCGGCCGAACGGATCGGCGACGGTGATGGCGGCGGCGTCAGCTTCTGCTGGGGGCATGGGGACAAGCATGAGGCTGGTCTGGCCGGGCTCGGTGGCGAGGAGCGGGACCTTGTGGGTGGCGAGTGATTTCTTTTCCGGCTTCTCCGGACCAGTGAATGCGGAGTATTCGACGGTCATCGAACAGTCTTTGACATTGGTGAAGTGGTAGCGGTTTTCGATCTGGATCTGGCCGTTGAATCGCTCGCCGGCGTTGCGGATGATGATCGGCGACCAGAGCTTCTTGACGGTGAAGAAGGAGCCTTCCTTCTCGTGATAGGGTCCGACGATGCCATCGGGGGCACGGTTGCCGAAGACGTCGATGCGGCCGCTCTCATCGGTGCGTTTGGCACCTTCGTCGGCGAAGACCCAGAAGAACATGCCGCCGGCGACGGGTGATTTGCGGATGGCTTCCCAATAGTCCCACATGCCCGCGCCGATGCCGCCGTCAAAGAGGCCGTGGAGGATTTCTGTGGGCATGACGATGTCGGGACCATCCAGCAGTTTCACGAGCTGCGAATAGGTGGGATAATGCTTGGTGTTGACGTTGCCGTTGAGCGCCCAGGGGTGCAGCACGTTGCGGTTTTGCGGGTCCCACTTGCCGAACTCGACATCGTTGGCCGAGGTCCAGCCGCCTTCGTTGCCGTTATCCCAGAAGACGATGGACGGATGATTGACATCGCGCGGGACCATCTCGGCGATGAGCTTGCGGCCCATTTCCAGCGAATAAGGCTTCTGCCAGCCGCCGAGTTCATCGAGAACGTAGAGGCCGAGGTCGTCGCAGCGATCGAGGAAATCCTGGTCGGGGGGATAGTGCGACATACGCACGGCGTCGCAGTTCATTTCCTTGATCAGTCTCACGTCGGCCTCGTTGTCCGCAGGCGAAAGCGCCCGGCCCGTGTCGGGACGGAAAGTGTGACGGCAGACGCCCTTGAGCAGCACCCGGGTTCCATTGATGTAGATGCCTTTACCGGGACGCACCTCCATGGTGCGGAACCCGATGCGGGTCTTCACGGTATGGATCGCCTTCTGGCCGGCCTTGAGCGTGACGCGAAGCTCGTACAGATCAGGCGTTTCGCTCGTCCAGGTGGCGACGTTGTTGAACTTGCCTTTGAGGACCGAGCCGGCGGCGTTGGCCAGCCCGGAGAAGGTTTGGCCAACCTTCTCGCCTTTGAGCGTGAATAGCTCAGCGTCGATCGTGTCGGCCTTTTCGATGTTGCCGGGAAAGACATGCACGGCCAGCGAGCCGTCGGCACGGGCGTCGGTGGCGATGCGTTCGAGATATTCGTTGGGTACGGCTTCGAGGTAGACCGGGCGGTAGATGCCGCCCGCGAGCCAGTAGTCACTCTGACGCTCGGCGCGGTTGACGGAATCGTCGGCCGAGTGCTTGTCGACGTTGACCTCGAGCAGGTTTTCCGCGCCGCTCTTGAGTAACTTGGTCACGTCATACTTGAAGCGATAGAACGAACCCTGGTGTTTCGGACCGACCGATTGTCCGTTGAGCTTCGCATCGGTATCGGTCATGGAGCCTTCAAAAACCAGGAACAGGTGCTTGTCGGCCGCGAAATCGGCCGGCAGCATGAAGCGATGACGATACTGGCCGGACTCGATGGTCTCGCCTTTCTTCGGCTTGTCGGTGCCGTACCAGTAGTTGCCAAAGCCCTGAAATTCCCAGTTGGATGGGACGGCGATGGTGCTCCACTTGCCCGAGTTCTGCCCGGCCGTGCAGAAGAACTCCCACTTGACGGTGTGCTCTCTGTCGGTGCCGGAGAGGTAGAGGCGGCGTGATTCTTCGGCACGGGCGCCCATGGCGGCGCACAGAACGAGGAGAAGTGCGATGTGCTTCATGGGAAGTATTATCGCTGGGAAGGAGAGATGTGGACAGCCTCGTGGCGTCCCATGCAGATGCATTCCTGGCAGGGCCATTGAACCAAGCCGGGAAGCGCCTAAAATGGACCGTTGCAGCGCGGGACCTCCGCCTTCCAAAGGCTCTGGGCGTGCGCGCGGTTCACGACCGGTGGCAATATGGAGTAAATATGGCGGTAGCCAATGAAGTCGAGAAACGACAAGTAGTTAAGCACGCTTCCCCCGATACCGGGGCCGAGGAGCGTCGTCGTCTGCGGCTGATGCTGCTCATCCGCCGGTTTGAAGAACGCACGTATCAGGAATACACCCGGCCGGGGCAGAAGATCGGCGGGTTTTGTCACCTTTACTCCGGGCAGGAAGCTGTGGCCACTGGGATCTCCGCGCTATACCAGAAGGGCAAGGACTATCTGATAACGGCGTATCGGTGCCACGGGCATTCGCTGGCGCTGGGCATGAGTCCGCGGGCGGCGATGGCCGAGATGTTCGGCAAGTCGACAGGGTGCTCTAAAGGCAAGGGCGGCTCGATGCACTTTTTCGACGCGGCGGCCGGGAACATGGGCGGGCATGGCATTGTCGGCGGACATCTGCCTTTGGGGATCGGATTTGCGTTTGCACAGAAGTATAAGAAGACCGGGGGGGTGACGTTCTGTCTATTTGGCGACGGCGCGGTCAACCAGGGAACGCACAACGAGGCGTTGAACATGGCGTCGTTGTACAAGGTTCCCTGTGTGTTCATTGTCGAGAACAACCAGATGGCGATGGGTACGCAGGTGGAGCGACATTCGGCCGAGACGGATCTGGCCAAGCGGGCGGCCGGGTACAACATGCCGTTCAAGGATATTGACGGAAATGATGTTGACACGGTGATGCGGGAGATCGGCATGGCCGTGGAACGCGGCCGCAGGGACGAAAGCCCATCCTACATCGTCGCCAATACTTACCGGTTTCGTGGGCACTCGATGTCCGATGCAATGAAATATCGCAGCAAAGAGGAGCTGGAGCGGGCCCGGCAGCGTGATCCCATTTCGATTTACGAAGTGAGGCTTCGCGAGAAGGGATTGCTCGACGACGAGCAGAGCCGCGAGATGCACGAAGAGGTCGCCCAGATCATCGACGAGGCCGCCCGACAGGCCGACGCGGATCCGCAGCCGGCGTTGGAAGAGCGATTCAACGACATCCTGTCGGAGACCTACCCGCTGCAGAAGTGAGTGACGCGGTTCACTGGCAACGATCGACCAATCCTACAACTGGCAACCAACTATGTCCCGCATGCAATTCCGAGAAGCTCTCCGATCCGCGATGATTGAGGAGATGGAGCGCGACGAAAACGTCTTCCTCATGGGCGAGGAAGTGGCCGACTACAACGGCGCGTACAAGATATCCGAGGGCATGCTGGCCCGGTTTGGCCCGCGCCGCGTCGTGGATACGCCGATCTCCGAAGCCGGTTTTGCCGGGTTGGGGATCGGGGCCGCGCTGGTCGGACTGCGGCCGATCATTGAGTTCATGAGCTGGTCATTCACGTTCGTCTGCATGGACCAACTCGTTAACAACGCGGCCAATGTTCGCTACATGTCCGGCGGACAGTTCAAGGTGCCCGTCGTGTTTCGCGGCGGCAATGGCATTGCACACCAGCTTGGCGCCACGCACTCGCACCGCATGGAAGCCTTCTATGCCCGCATTCCCGGGCTGGTGGTTGTCGCTCCGTCCACGCCCGCACAGGCCAAGGGACTGCTCAAGGCCTCGATACGGTGCGACGATCCGGTGATCTTCCTCGAATCGGAGAAGATGCTGAACGAGGTCGGAGACGTGCCGGATGGCAACTTTATATTGCCGATCGGCAGGGCCGCGATCGAACGGGAAGGATCGCAGGTGACGGTGGTATCCTACGGCCGGCCGCTGCAACGATGTGTCCGCACGGCCGTGGACCGGCTGGTCAACGACTACAACATTGATGTGGAACTGATTGATCTGCGCACGCTGCGTCCGCTGGATCTGCCGGCGATCGTGGATTCGGTGAAGAAGACCGGCCGGTGCGTGATCGTCGACGAGGACTGGGGCTATTGCGGCATGGGCGCGGGCATTGTGCAGAAGCTTCACAAACCGTGTTTTGACCATCTCGACGCCCCGATCGAATACGTCCACAGCGACGAAATTCCCGTGCCCTTCAACCATCATCTCGAAGAGGCCATGCTGCCGTCGGTGGACCGGATCATCGAAGCGGTGAAGGATGTCTGCTACGTCTGAACTGGCAACTAAAAACTAACCACTGGCAACTCACATATGCCCATCGAAATCACCATGCCGCAGTTGTCCGACACCATGACCGAGGGGACTCTGGTCAAATGGGTTCGCAAAGAAGGGGACAAGGTCAAGGCCGGCGAACTGATTGCCGAGATCGAGACCGACAAGGCCACCATGGAAATGGAATCGTTCGAGGCCGGGACGCTGGCCGTGCTGGCCATTCAGGAAGGCGAGAAGGTTCCCGTCGGGGGTCTGATCGCCGTGCTGGCGGCGGCGGGCGAGGAGCCGGCGGAACTTCGCAAGAAATATCCGAAGGGGACTGCTGCCAAGGCATCGGCCGCCACGGCGGTGGCGGCGACGGCGACGGCGGTTGGGCCGGAAGTTCAGGTGGCCGGCGGTTCGGTTGCAGTTCTCGCCAGTGGCTCGCCCAAGGAAGTCGGTCGCCTGAAAGTTTCGCCGCTGGCTTCGCGGATCGCGGCTGAGCATGGCCTGGATGTGCGAAACCTGCAGGGCTCCGGGCCTGGTGGGCGGATTATCCAGAAGGATGTTCTCGCGGCGGTTGGCGGATCACCCGCGGCTCCGGCCGCGTCGGCTGCCACCGCGCCGGTCGTGCCGCTCGCTCCCATTGTGGGCAGTGGCGAGAAGAAGGTCGTGCAGATTTCGAAGATGCGTTTGGCGATCGCCACCGCCCTGCAGCGGTCAAAGCAGCAGGTGCCGCACTTCTACGAGACGATCGACATCGATCTGGAAAATGTGGTACAACTCCGCGAGCGCATCAACGCGCAGCTTGAAAAAGAGAAGATCCGGCTCTCGATTTCGGACTTCGTGTACAAGGCGGTTGCGGCCGCTTTGCTCAAGCATCCCATCGTGAATTCCCGCTTCAATGCCGAGAAGGGCGAAGTGACCACATACGGTGATGTTAATCTTGGCATTGCCGTGTCGATTCCGGACGGGCTGATTGTCCCTGTGCTGCGGAGCGTTGACCGGATGGGGTTGAAGGAGATTCGCGTCCGCTCGGTTGATCTGGTCGAGCGAGCCCGCCAGCAGCGGCTCAAGCGCGAGGAATCTTCGGAGGCCACCTTCTCCATCAGCAGTCTGGGCGGCTATGGCTTGCGCGAGTTCAGCGCCATCATCAACGCTCCAGAGGTTGCGATTCTCGCTGTTGGCGCAGCCGAGCAGCGTGCGGTTGTCCGCAATGGACAGGTTGTCCCGCGCACGATGTTGACGGTCACGCTGTCGTGCGACCATCGCGTCGTCGACGGTGCGGTGGCCGCGGCGTTCTTGAGCACGCTGAAGGGACTCCTCGAAGAGCCGGCGATGATCCTGGTGTGACATTTCTGCCACGGACAACTGACTACGGACTACTGACTAGCCAATGCCTACTCCAACTCCTAAATCGTCGCATCAATTTGATCTGATCGTCATTGGCGGCGGCCCGGCCGGATACGCGGCAGCCATCCGCGCCGGGCAACTGGGCATGCGCGTCTTCTGCGTCGAGAAGGAAAACCTCGGCGGAACCTGCCTCAACTGGGGCTGTATTCCCACCAAGGCGCTTCTCGAAGATGGGGCGTTCATCCGCAAGCTGCGCAACGATGCCCCCGATCACGGCGTTCTTGTCGATAACATCCGGCTCGATTTCAAGAAGATCATCAATCGTTCGCGCGGCATCACCGTCAAGCTCCAGCGCGGGGTCGGATCGCTCTTTGCGAAATACAATGTGAAGCACGAAATCGGCGTGGGACAGATCGTCGCGCCGCACAAGGTGAAGATCACGGGGGCCGCGGAAGCCAAAGAAATCTCGGCCGAGAACATCCTCATTGCCACGGGTGCCCGCGCTACGCCGCTTCCGTTTGCCGCGTTCGACGGGCAAAAGATCATCTCCGCCCGCGAGGCCATGACACTCCCGAAACAGCCCAAGCGCCTGGCCATCATCGGTGCCGGGGCCATCGGTTGCGAATTTGCCGATTTCTACGAGGCCATCGGCACCGAGGTGTCGATCGTGGAGATGCTGCCGCATCTGTTGCCAAATGAAGACGAAGAAGTTTCCACGCTGCTGGAGCGAGTTTTCAGCAAGCGCGGCATCAAGCTCTTTCTCAAGACCCGAACCGACAAGATCGAGAAGACGGATGACGGCGTGAGACTGTCCCTCAGCGGCGACACGCCGACCACCATTGACGCCGATGCGGTGCTGGTGGCGGCGGGCGTCACCGGCAACGTGGAGAACGTGGTCGCCCCGTCGGTGAAGGTGGAGATTTTCAAGAATCGCTTCCCAATTGTCGCGATCTTTCGCCATGTTCCGCAACGAAAGTTTATCGGTG